>JAFQBR010000011.1 GCA_017399665.1 Clostridia bacterium
ACGACCTTCGGGTTATGAGCCCGACGAGCTACCAACTGCTCCACTCCGCGTCGATTTAATGCTATGTTATTTTATATGAAATAGAAATTTTTGTCAACTGTTTTTTAAGCATTTTTGAAAAATATTTTTTTATTTTTATTTTCCCTTTTAAATTAAGTATTTTTTAATTTTTTATCGCATAATAATTATGCGTTTTTTAGCCATTTACAAAATAAAATTTTTTTACCTTAATAAAAGAATAGACACATTTTTTTTATTATGATATAATTTTCGCATGCTAAACGTTAACTTGTTTAATAAAAAAGAGGTTGTTGCCGTTGCCCTTTCGGGTGGGGAAGATTCTATCTTTTTGGCGCATCTTCTTCATAGCAAAGCCAAAGAGCTTGGAATTTGCGTTAAGGCGATTAACGTTGAACACGGCATTCGCGGTGAGCAGTCTAAAAAAGATAGCGAATTTGTTAAAGACTTTTGCGCAAAACTCGGCATAGAACTTAAATGCTATACCGTAAACGTGCCGGCATACGTTAAAGAAACGGGCTATTCTGAAGAGCAAGCAGGGCGCATTTTGCGCTACGAATGCTTTGATAACGCGCTTATAGAGGGGTTTTGCGACAAAATTGCAACCGCGCACCACGCTGGCGATAACGCAGAAACCGTTTTATTTAACATACTTCGCGGAAGCGCGCTTTCTGGCGTTTGCGGTATATCTGAAAGCGCTTACAACGATAAAATTATTCGCCCAATATTAAAGGTTACAAAGCAGGAAATTAGCGCTTATTTAAAAGAGCACAACCTGCCCTTTGTTTTTGATAGCACAAATAGCGAAGAAAAATATTCAAGAAATTATATTAGAAACCGCGTTTTACCCATAATTAACGAGCGCTTTGAGTCAAGCGAAAAGGCAATTAACCGTTTTTCAAGCCTTTGCAAGCAAGACGACGAGCTACTTTTAGCTCTTGCTGAAGATCTAGTTGATAAAAACAGCGTGCGCTTTACCGATAAACTGCACTTACCGCTTTTTAACCGCGCTTGCCTTATTGTTATGAACAAGCTTGGCATAACCAAAGATTTTGAAAGCGTGCATTTAGAGGCTTTATATAATTTAAAGAATTGCCAAACAGGTAAAAGAGTTCAGCTTAAAAATGGCGTTGTTGCATATAAAAGCAAAGACAGGGTTGTTTTTGAAAAAGCAAATGATGCAGACGAGTACTCTTTTAGCATAACCTTCCCATGCGAAATTGAAACGCCAAGCTACCTTGTTAAAATGCAAGAAGTTAACAAAATGGAAGGCGAAGGGCTGTTTTTTGACGCAAAAATGCTACCACGTACCGCCGTTTTGCGTACCAAACGCACGGGCGACAGCATTTTAACCTTTGGCGGACACAACAAAAGCTTAAAGAAATTTTTTAACGATAAAGGCATTGACGCGCGCGTTTATAATCGCATTCCCGTTATTGCTGACGGTAGCGAAATTTATGCTGTTTGCGGTGTTGATATATCAAAGAAATTAGCGGTTAATAACAAAACCGATAAAATAATAAAACTTACTTGCGAAAGAAAAGGAGATTAAGAAGATGTACAACGATCTTGAACAAATACTGTTTAGCAAAGAACAAATTGCAAAACGTGTTAAAGAGCTTGGCAGGCAGCTTAGCGAAGACTACGCTGGCAAAACCCCTATTTTTGTTTGCATACTTAAAGGCAGTTCACTATTCTTTTCCGACCTTGTTAAAGAAATTACCGTGCCAATAACTTTTGACTTTATGTCTATTTCAAGCTACGGCGGCGGCACAGTTTCTTCAGGCCAGGTTAAGCTAATTAAAGATTTAGACAGCTCTATTGAAAACAGACACGTTGTGATTGTTGAAGATATCGTTGATACAGGTCATACCCTAAGCTACCTTATAAAAAATCTACAAGTTAGAAAACCTGCATCAGTAAAAATCTGCACCCTACTTAATAAGGAATGCAGACGCGAGGCAAATTTAAAACCTGATTACGTTGGCTTTGACGTTGATAACTACTTTGTAGTAGGCTATGGCCTTGACTATGACGAAGCATATCGCAACCTACCCGAGGTTGGCGTTTTAAAGCCTGAAATTTATACGAAATAATTAAAAACAACAACAAAAAACCCGCGTATAAGTCGATTATCGCGGGTTTTGTATTTTTTCGCTTAAATATTTCGGCTACTTGTTTTAGCCAATAGAACAACAAAAAAGTGGAGAGGTTTGTTGTTTTTTAAGCGCAAATACCTGTTTCATTTTTTTAAATTTTTAAACAAATTATGCGTTGATAATTTCTTCAGAAAGCTCCAAAATTCGCTTACCGTATTTATCGCGTCCCTTTTTTACGAGCGCCTTATAAATAAAGAAGTTAACACTTACCATAGCGATACCAATAACGCCAATTACGATACCAAGGGCAAAAAGGTCGAAAAGCACCTTCATTGCAAGGCACATACCAAAACCTAAAACGAGTGCGCCAACTATACCAAAGCATAAAGAAAATGTTTGCGCAGAAGAATAAATTTTTCTATCTAATCTTCTAATTTCATCAATTTTAGTGTTTGTTGATTGGTTACCGTACTTTTTTTGCATGTTTTGAGCAATAATTTTTTCATTCATATTTTTATGTCCTCCTAAATTTTATGCCTACATTATACACCTACAATTTTAAAGTTTTTTAAATAAAGAGTAAAACAAAGGTATTTGTTTTGTTAAAAATTTGTAAAAAGCGATTATAATGGCTAAAAAGCATAAGAACTTTTTTGCTTTTTTGCAAAAAAAAGACTTAAAAAAGAATTGCAAAAGCCTGTATTATAGTGTACAATATATAATGAGGTTTAATGGTATAATTACGCGCGCGAAGGTAAAGCGCGACTTTATGTATAAAAATATATCAAACTTATTTGCGCAAAAAGGCGCAACGGCATTAAAAGATAAAAAAGGAAAAAGAGATGTTTGAACAAATACTTAGCGCAATAAAAGAGTACGATAAAATTATTATTCACCGCCACTCTAAACCAGACGGCGACGCTTTAGGCTCACAAATTGGGCTTAAGCATATTATAAAAGCCAACTTCCCCAGCAAAACAGTTTTTGCCGTTGGCGATATGACCGAGCGCTATTCTTTTATGGACGACTGCGTTTTCGACAGTATTTCCGATAGCGAATACCAAGGCGCGCTAGCTATTATTTTAGACCTTTCTGCACCCAACCTTGTTTCGGACGATAGATATAAACTTGCCCACAAAACGGCAAGAATAGACCACCACTTATACCTTGAAAAATTTACCGATTTAGAGGTTGTAGATAACAGCTACGAAAGCTGTGCCGGGCTTATTTGTGAATTTGCGCGTGAAAGCGGACTTACCATTCCACCTATCGCGGCAAAATCTCTTTATACGGGCATGATTACCGACTCTGGCAGATTTAGATACGACAGCACGAACAGCAGGACCTTCGAGCTTGCCTCACACCTTTTAAAAAGCGACTTTTCTATTGCCGACGTATATTCAAACCTTTATTCTGATGATTTTGATAACATTCGCCTTAGAGCGCAATTTATTTTAAAAATAAAGCTTACGAATAAAAACGTAGCGTATATTTACACAACAAAAGAAGAAATGCAAGAGCTAAACAAAGACGTTTTTTCTATCTCTCGCGGAATGGTAAGCACTATGTCTGACCTTAAAGGTATTGACATTTGGGTTAACTTTACAGAAAACGAAGATAAGGTTCTTTGCGAAATACGCTCTTCTAAATACACCGTTTGCCCCATTGCCATAAAGTACGGCGGTGGTGGGCACGCAAAGGCTTGCGGAGCAACATTAAACAGTAAAAGTGAGGCTATGAGCCTGTTAAACGACCTTAACGACCTTATAGGAGATTAAAATGAGCAAACAGTTAATAGAACAAATACTTGCAAAAATAGAGCAATACAACCGCATATTTATATTCCGCCATATCAGAATGGATGGCGACTGCACAGGCGCAACTAAGGGACTTAAAGAGATTTTAAAAATATCTTACCCCGAAAAAGAAATTTACCTTATAGACGAGCAAAAGTCTGACTTTTTAGCATTTTTAGGCGAAGATGACCCTGCTATGGAAGACAGCGCTTACGAGGGCGCTTTGGCTATTGTTTTAGACACGGCAACCTCTGACCGTATATCAAATAAAAAATACACTCTTTGCAAGGAAATAATCAAAATCGACCACCATATCCCCGTTGAAGATTACGGCAACATTAACTGGGTTGAAGAAAACAGATGCTCTACCTGTGAACTTATAGCGCATTTTTACGCGAATTCAAACGGAAAGCTTAAAATCAACCAAGACGCTGCAAAATATCTGTTTACCGGGCTTGTAACGGACTCTGGCAGATTTAGATTCCGCGAAGTAAACGGCGACACAATGCGTATTGCCGGCATGCTACTTGACGTTGGCATTGACCTTGACACTTTATACGCCCACCTTTATATGCAAAGCTTTGAAAGCTTAAAATACAAGGCGTATATTTATAAAACAATGAAGCAGACGGAAAACGGCGTAAGTTATTTTTACGTTTCTAACGCTACGCAAAAAAGACTTGGGCTTACTCGCGAAGAGGCAAGCGCAGGGATTTCTGCTATTGAAAATATTAAAGACAGCCTTATTTGGATTGCCTTTATTGAAAATGAAGATAAGAGCATAAGAGTAAGACTTCGCTCGCGCTTTGTAACCGTTAGCGAAATTGGCAATAAATATCACGGTGGTGGCCATGCTTGCGCAAGCGGAGCTACCGTTTACAGCAAACAAGAGCTTGAAAGCCTTGTTCGCGACGCAGACGAACGCCTTAAAGAATACAAAGCAAACAACGGAGGTTGGCTATGAAAATTCTTATAACCAACGACGACGGCATTAACGCGCCTGCTTTAAAAGAGCTTGCTAAATGGGCAAGAAAGATGGGCGAGGTTACCGTTGTTGCCCCCAAGGTTGAACAAAGCGGAAAAAGCCACGGCATAGAAATTATTAACGCAGTAGAAATTGAAAAGGTTGAGCTTGCAGAGGGCGTGAGAGCCTTTTACGTTGACTCTACCCCAGCTGACTGCGCAAGATACGGCATTATTGGGCTTAAAGAGGAATATGACCTTGTTATTTCCGGTATTAACCGCGGATACAACTTAGGCAAGGACATTGTTTATTCTGGTACTGTTGGCGCTGTTTACGAAGCTACAGGGCTTGGTTTTAAGTGTATTGCCCTTTCTACCGCGCCACACTCTTTAGAGCTTGCCGTAAGCATGCTAGATAAGGTTTTTGACTTTTTTAAAGAGCATGATTTATTCAATAAAAACATTATTTACAACGTAAACTTACCCGACTGCGAGCCAAAGGGAATTAAAATTACCAGAACGGGCGGTGGCTACTATTCAGATGAATTTGAATGCGTTGGCGACAAGATGTATTTACAAGTTGGCAGAATGATTTGGAATGATAAAAACGATATGGAACTTGACACAGACGCTGTTATGCACGGATATATTTCCATCACTCCCCTTTCCAACGAGCGCACTCACCTTGCCGTTTGGAACGAGCTTAAAAAGTTAAACGATTAGTCTTTTGGGCTGGTAAAATGGCTTTTACAAATTAAATAAAAAGATAAACTCTTAAGTGTTTTTTATTATCACTTAAGAGTTTTTTTGTTACTTTTATACTGTTTACGCGCTTATAGCCCTACTTTTGTGTTATTTGCTTGCATTCTTCTACTGCGCTAACGCTCCGCTTAGAATGACTATAAACGAACATGCCTGTACCACAAAAAGAGCAATAAAAAACAGCCAGGGAAAATCCCTGACTGTTTTTTTATTTGTTAAACAATTATGTTTAAAACTACTTAATTAAGCTGCAACTACTTGGATCTTATCCATTCTTACTTGACCACCACTTAGGGCTGCAATTTCAAAAGATTCAACAGCTGTTGTAAATGTAACGATTACGTCTTTACCATCAACTGTTACTGTGTAATTATCATTTGCTGCAATTGAGCCTTGTAATGCTGTTGCGTAGCTTGCTGAATTACAAGTAAATACGATTTTAGCCATATTTCCTGATTCTAAAGCTACAGTAAGACTACTATTCTTATATAATCTTGCTGGTGCTGAATAGTCAGCAACGTTTGACGATGAAGTAGCCTTATCGTTTGTAAAAATAATGCCGTTTTGTTTCCAAACTTGTTGTTCTTCTGACCAACTTTCTCTGTTATCTACGTCGTTGAATGAAAGTTCTACACCAACAGCTTCTTTAGCCGTACAAGCATCACATTTACCTTCAACAAAGTTATGAGTATGTGTACCAACGATTTCCGCTGTTGCACCTTGAGCGATTTGGATAGCATTATTGTATGAACTCATTGTACCTGTTACAACAATGATGTCACCAATAGCAACCTGTGTAGATAGTCTATAAACGTAAAGTTCGCTTGCTGCATCTGCAATTGTAACAGACATATTATTGTATTCAGTACTCCATGTATCTGCATTTACAACAACACCTTTTACATGTAATGAAGAGCCTTGTTCTACTTTAACAGCTTCTGAAACGGTTATAACAACTTCGCCACAACGTGAGCAAACATTTTCAACGAAATCATGACCTAAAGCGTCACCTTCGGTTGCGCCACAAAGTGAGCAAGTTTTGGGAGCTTCACAAGTAGCATCTGTCCAAGAGTGTTCACATTCATCTGAAGGAGCAACAACTAAAATGCAGGGGAATTGAGAAACGCCTGTGTTTTCTGCTGTGATGTAAGAAGATTTAGATGCGCTTACTGTGTTGTAAGTATTGTAAGTACCGCAATAAACGTCTGTGCCTTCGTGGTCTGTTACCCAAGCGTTAACTTCTGCTTTGTAAGCGAAGATGTTACCTTCTGCGCTGAATTGAACTGAATCTTTTTTATCAGCGTTTAGATAAACGTCTAAGTATAATTTAGCATCGTTTTCGCCAATGATATAGAATTTGTAACCGTCGGTTGCTTTTTCAATATAAACCTTTGCACCTTCTGCAACAGCTTCGCTTGTAGCAAGATATCTACCGCTAACTTCGCCTGTTACGTATAATGTCTTTTCAAGTTTAGCTTGTTCAAGCTTAATGTTGTAAGCAACAGCTTCGTCAACAACGAAGAAGCAGGGGAATTGAGAAACACCTGTGTTTTCAGCTGTGATGTAAGAAGATTTAGATGCGCTTACTGTGTTGTAATTATTGTAAGTACCGCAGTAAACTTCTGTACCTTCGTGGTCTGTTAACCATGCTTTAGTAACTGCATCGTAAGCAAATACGTTACCTTCTGCGCCGAATTGAACTGAATCTTTGCCATCAGCGTTCTTATAAACGTCTAAGTATAATTTAGCATCGTTTTCGCCAATGATATAGAATTTGTAACCGCCTTCAACAGCTTCTGCGTAAACGTCAGCAGCTTCTTCAACTTTGTCAGTTGTAGCAAGATATCTACCGCTAACTTCGCCTGTTACGTATAATGTTTTACCAAGAGTTCCTTGAACTAGACCCATGTTTAATACAACACCAGGAGCTAAGTCTTCAGTCTTTGCTAAAACTTTAACTGTGTAAGATACTGTTTCAACTGCGTTGTTAAGTGTTAAAGTACCAACTAAAGTATAAGTAGCTTCAACGTCGCCTAGTTTGAATGCAACTGAATCGCTAATAGCTTCGCCATCTAATGTCCAAGTAACAGCGATAGTATCGAATAAGTAACCTGTTGCAGGTAATGCAACTGATGTGTTCTTAGAAACTTCTGCAGGAACTTCTAAAGCAAATTCTTCTTTTTCTAAAGCTACTTTACCAGCATCGTCTAGGTCAGCAGCTTCAATGTAACGGAAGATGTTTGTTGTAAAGCCGTCAACAGTAATTTCAGCTGTTAAGCAAGCTCTTTCCATCTTACCAGGAGCGATAACTAAAGCGCCTTCTACGATAGAGATTGTACGAGGTGCGCCAATGATACGGTATGCAACTTCGCAACCTTCAACGCTTACAGGAAGAGCAACGTTCTTAGCTACAGCAACGATAGAATCAAGACCGTTATCTGCAATTAATTTATCGATAGCAGCAACTGCTTTTGCAGCTTTTTGACCAGCGTAAACTGTGCCTTCAGCATCAGCTGTTCCGCCAACTACTACTGCTGCTGCACTTTGAGGAGCAATTTGGTGACCATTATAGTTACCTAAAATACCTGTTACAGATACGATATCGCCTTCTTTAAGTGTGCCTTGTAAAGCAATAAGTGCTGCACAAGTAGCGTCATCTGTACTGTACTTGTAAGCGCCTTCTTGATATTTAGAAATTACAACGGGAACGTCTACACCGCCCTTTGTAAGAACGAATAGAGTTTGTGTACCGCTTGATAAGTTGGGAGCACCTTTAACTTCTTTAACAGCCCAGTTAGTAAGTGATACTAATCTTGATTGATGGTAATATGCAGATTGTAAATTACCAAGAACGTCGTTATCGACAGCGTAAACTTTTTCGCTAACGTTAATTGCAGGAATATCGCCGTCAACAACTAAGTTACCGCCAGCGTTTGTTTCAATTAAACCGTTGTAGTTTGTGTTTGTTGTACCGGTAACAGTGATGTGAACGCCAGGTGCTAATAAAGCAGCGTTTGCCTCGTCTGATTTAACTCTGTATAGATAGTAACCAGCAGTGAATTCATCATTTACCATGTAAAGTGATACGTTGCCGTAATCGCCGTCGTAAGCTGTAGCAATAGATACAACGTAACCGCTCATTACAATACCAACACCGGTATTTGTATACCAGAAGTCAACTTCTTGTAAGGGTTCTTTTTGTTCAGAAACTGTCATTCTGTAGCCCTTAGTTGTGCTTTCGCCATTGTATGTGAAAGTAGCGTTGATTCTTACTACGGGGTTAAGTGACGTGGGGTAAACGATACATTTTGTTCCGTCTTCACTAATTTCAATGTAATCAGCATATTCTTCTTCAACTGACCAAACGATTGTAGCTGTGTGACCTTTGAATTCACAAGTTGTGTCTAGGTCGAAGTCAGCAACTACCATAGCATTGTTTTTAATGAAGTTGTATGCGCCACTGAAATCATAAACGCTTAATGCATTTACGTATACCGTGTAAGTCTTTTTAACAGAAGATGAAAGAGCAACTGTTAAGTTAACTTGTGTTCTTTCTTCAGGTAAACCAACTTTTGCAACGTATTGTCTTTCAATACCGCCTTCTTTGTCTTCAGCTAGTTCTTCTAATGCGATAACTTCGTTATCAGAAGTCCATGTGGTCTTATATTGACCAATGTAGCCGGGAAGAACAAAGTCTTCTGCAACTGTTTGACCATCTTTATCAAAGATGTACATGTCTAAGGTTGCTTGCATGTCCCCTTGATCTTTACAGCCGATAAATGCAAAGCAAGAAAGGGCCATTACAAGAACAAGAAAAGCTGTCAAAATTTTCTTCATCTTTTTTTCTCCTTTAAAAAAATTGTTTAAATTTAATTACTTTAGTTGAATGTTGGCAAGCGCCAATACTGTAATTTCGCCAGAATCTTTTACGTACTGATAACCTTTTACGCTAAACTGTTTGCCTGCAGTGAAGTCGTTTGTAAAGCTTTCGCCAACTTCCACCTTAAAGGTAAACTGCTTAACTTCTTCCTTTACACCGTCTGTTGTACGTTGTTGAGCGTTAGCAACGATTGTTAAAACGCCGTCTTCCACAGAAGAGCTTACTACCGTTGCATTTGTGTAAAGCGTATCGCTATATTGCGAAATAAACTCTTCAGAAGAGTCAAAAGTTAAAAGATAATCCTTTTGTACAGGTGCTGTATATACCTTGGGGTTGTTTGCCCCATATATTACGCTGTACTTAACGTCTGAAACTTGGAATCTACCACCGTAATATTGAATTACGCCGACTATACGGTAAAGATGACCTAAAGGCATACCTGAAGCAGGGCTTGAAGTATACGCAGCGTAAACATCTAGCGTATATCTTGTACCTTCTTCGTCGTAATATTCAGCAACGAATGTATGAGTGCCGCTATTTGAAACCCTTAAATCGCATAAACATGCCGTAAAGCGTACCTTAGAGCCAATACCGGCATCAAGACCCATATCAGCATTAAAATAAGCTTCAGGGTTTTCTACGAATTGCTTAAGTGTAATATCCTCTGGCTCGTCTGAATATAAAGGATCTTCTAGTTCAGAGTAAATACGAAGTTGAATTTTTCTTGCAAATGCGTTTGCTTTTGCAAAATGTTCGTTGTAAGGGTATTTGCTTGTAGCCATACCCATGTTTGCGCTAAAACCGTTTTCAACCAACTCTAAATTTAAACATTTAAAGTTGCTGTCTTCAGCTGTTTTGTACCAAACGTAGCCTAAATATCTTGTACCGTAGCTGTCTTTTTCCGCACGCGTTGCAGTAGCTTCTAAAACGATTTCAGTTGCTGAGCTTAAACGCATTTTTGTAAATAATGAAGCAGCCTTGCCCCATTTTTGAACGCTACCGGTTGATTCAGGCGTATCAATTTGATAATATCTAATAGAAATCACGTCGCCCTGAGCAAGTTTAAAGCGAGTTGTATCACCGTCCGTATGAGCGTCAAGTGTGGCGCTACCAATACCTTCGGTTAAAAAAGACTTGCCTTCATAGCTCTTTTGTAATTTTAAAGTGGACGTGATTTCATCATAATATTGGGTATTGTCGGCAATTTCAGGTTTTTTCTCGCCACAGGCAACAAACGCAAAACTGCTTAAAATAACCAATATTATAATAATAAACGATGAAATCTTTTTCATTTTAATAAAACCAGTAAATTTTATTTTAATTCTTATTTACCGCCACAGTTCTTGTAAGCGTCAGCAAGAGCTTGTTCAGCTGTCTTTTGACCTGTTAAAGCAAAATATAAAGCTGTACCAACTTGTTCACGAGCAGTTGAAGAACCAACGAATGCGGGTGATGTGTAGAATCTTTCTGATAATTCCTTAGCAACGCCTGCAGCCTTTGCTGTGATGTTACCTTTTGCAATATGTGCTATATAATCTTCGTTTGCAAAAGTAGAAATACGGCAGGGGTTGTAACCAGATGCAATTGAGAATGCAGCTTGGAACATAGGATCAAGAAGTTCTTTCATGAATAACCATGTCATACGTTGTTTTTCTTCAGAATTTACAACACCGTTACCGTCCTTTAACATAACTAGAGAAGGACCTTGAGAAATAACTGAATAATTAACAGTACCGTCAGCTAATTTTGAACCGGGGATAGGAGCGATTGCCCATTCAAACTTGTTACCTGGGTCTTGGTAAGATGCACCACCAGATGAACCGATACAGTATACTAGACCACCGTCTTCAACGCCCTTTGTGAATAATGCACTTGTGTATGCGCCGTAGTCTTTTTGAGTTGTAATGTAACCTTTTCCATAGTATTCGTTAAGTTTTTCTAACCAAGCTTGAGCTTGAGCGTTTTTGAATAGGTAGTGAGGTTCAGAAGCGCTTGTGTAGCCCCAACCGTTTTGTTCACACATTGTGATAAACCAGTTAGCTTCAGAGTCGTATCCTAGAGGAGTAGCTTTAGGGAATGTTTTAACGATTTTTTCACATTGTTCCCAAAGTTCATCCCAAGTTGTTGCTGGTGCATCAAAACCTGCTGCTTTTAATGCAGTCATGTTAACGTACATTAATTCGGTTGATTTAACGAAAGGAAGGGTGATCATAGAATCAGCTTCTAAACCAGCGCTTTCGTAACCAGCAAAGTTTCTTGCATAACCTTCGTTGTAGTAACCGGGAACGAAGTCAGCGATATCTTCTGCTGAAAAACCAACTTCTGCGTCGTTGATAAACTTGCTAAGGTCAACTACCTTACCGGTTTTTAAATATTGAGCAACGTGGTCAGGATAGCAGTATGCTAAGTCAGGTTGAGATGCTGCTTGGAAGTCAGAAACGATTTTGTCTTTTGTTTCATCATAACCACCGGGTTGAATGTGTTCAACTTTCCAGCCGGGATTATTAGCTTCGAAAGAAGCGATTGCGTTAGCTGTTTCTGTTTGTAGTTTATCACCTTGTGTTGAATAGAACACGATGGTCTTTGAGTAGTCGATAGCTGCGTCTCCGCCGCCTTCGCCGCCACCACAAGCAGTTAGAACAGAGCTTGTCATCATTAAGATGACTAACATGATGCTTACAAGTAGTTTTTTCATAAATTTCTCCTTAAGTTTATTATACCCACTTTTGTGGATTATACCAATTTTTTTTTGCCCATTGGGCTATTTTTGCTTTTAGCCTTTTGTACCACTCTTTGATACGCCGTGCATAATGTATTTTCTACAGAAAATGAATAATACGAATAATGGAAGTGATACTATACATACAGCTGCCATCTTTAACGTTGTAAGCGCCTCGGTGTAATGTTTACCCGTCGCTTGTTCAATCAATCCGTCCTTATCAGTAAAGCCCTTTGTTACCCAGTTGGTAATCATTTGCCATTGCTCTATATTTACAAGACGGGGCCAAATGTAAGAGTTCCAAGTACCAATGAACTTTAATAGTGTTATTGAAATTAAAGTAGGTGCTGTAAGCGGTATCATAACTTTAACTAGGTAACCCATATCGGAAAGCCCGTCTACCTTAGCCGCTTGATAAAGCGAATTCGGTATTTGCATAAAGTTATTTCTCATAAGGTAAATGTAATATACACTTACCAAGAAGGGAACGATTAGAACGGTGTAAGTGTTTCTCCAACCTAAATTGTTTGCAGATACCGTAATATAGTTGGTAATGGTGTACATTTCGCCGGGGATCATCATTGTACCAAGCATAATAGAGAACAGTAGGTTTTTACCCTTAAAGTTCATTTTTGCAAGAGCATAAGCAGTAATGATAATAACTACTAAACCTATAATAGTTGAACTAAAGCCTACTATTAAGGTGTTAACCAAAATTTGAAGGAAGCTTGCTTTCTCGTTACCAGATTGTTTTAAAACCGCTACATAGTTTACCCACATTGCCTTTTCAGGGAAAAACGAGCTAGTAGAATCACGATATTCCACCTCTGACTTTATAGATGATATAAACATCCAAAAGAAAGGTAAGAACGCAAATACCGCGCAAAGAGTAAGGAATGTATAAACGAATACGTTTTTAATTATGCTTTGTACCTTCTGTTTTTTATGTTCCTTTTCTATATCGAACATAGCTTGAGATTGAGATGTTTTTACTTCAGAAATTTCTTTTACGTTATCTTCCATATTACACCTCCTAGTACGTTACACGCTTTTTACTTACACGTAAGTTTATAAGCGTTATAATCATTATTATAACAAATAGTATTAGCGAACCTGCATAAGCATAACCAGTGTAGCCCTCTTCAAGATAGCTGTAAATGTAACCTACCATTGTACCCATATCGTAGTTAGTACCCATTTGAGGACCAAATACACCAACTACCGCAGAATACTGCTTCATACCGCCCATAATACCTGTGATTAATAGGTAAGAAATCATGGGAGAGATAAGGGGTGTGGTTATTTTCCATAAAATAGTGCTACGGCTTGCACCGTCTATTCTTGCTGCGTCGTAATACTGTTTGTTTACACTTTGTAATGCACTGAATAAAATTAGAATTTTAAATGGTAAGCCGGACCATACTTCATAAACAATCATTATAACGTATTTAGTCCAAGGAATATCAACTCCACCATCAACAGAACCCAGATGCCACACTAAAGGCTTATTATCTAACGTTGTACCTCTAATCCATTTAATAGGCTTCACATTAAACAAGTCGAGCAATTCATTTACAATACCAACTTGTTCTACATTGTTCTTAGTACCAATAACCTGGAAGAATGTTAAGAAAACGGCACCCATAGCTAGTGAGTTTGTTAGGTAAGGTAAGAATAATACTGTTTGATATGCCTTTTGTAAGGGCTTAATTGATTTTAATGCTACCGCAATAAATAATGCTACAAAGGTTGAAAGGGGAACTGAAACGAAGGTTAATACCATCGTGTTAGTTAAGCATTGCAAGAAGTTTGCGCCACCCATAGCAATGTCTGTTTGCTTTAGGTTTAAAACTACGGCAAAGTTATCAAACCCCCAATCCTTAAAAGTATCATTGAGCCCATCATACTCTTCTTTGAAAGAGTTTACAAAGGAGCTTACAATGGGATAAAAGGTAAATACACACATCAAAAGCAAAGCGGGAAGAACAAACAACCAACCTTGTTGAGAGCGAAGAAAACGACTGACTCTTTCCTTGGTCGAAAGTTTTGGAACTTCTAAAACTTCGCCTTCCGAAACGACTTCCGCTGGCGCACTTTCTTGTACGTCAACTTGTTCGTTTTCGGGCAAATTGTTTTTGTCCATAGTCATCTTAATAAATCCTCTCTTCTGTTTCTGCGTTAAACAAATGAACTTTGTTTGGTTTTAAGTTAAAGGTAAGTTGCTTTGCACCTGAAGGAAGCTTTACGTCAGAGTCAATAATACTTCTAACGGTGGGCTTAGTTGAGTCAGCGTGTGTTGAAACAACTGATTTGTCTCTACCCATAACTTCAACGTGGTCAAGATTTAAAGTGAACTTGCCGTTTTCGTCGTAAATAAAGCCTTCGGGACGGATACCAACAAGCACCTCTTGATCTGCAAGGTCAGGTTTTTCTAAAACGGCTTCGCCACCAATGAACAATTGTCCGTTTGAAATTTTGCCCTTGAAAATATTAATAGGTGGCGTACCTAAGAAGTTCGCTACGAATAGGTTTGAAGGATCGTCGTAAATGCCTTGAGGATCACCAACCTGTTGAATAACGCCAAGTTTCATAACTACCATTATGTCACAAATACTCATTGCTTCTTCTTGGTCGTGTGTTACGAATACCGTTGTAATACCTGTTTCGCGTTGAATTCTTTTAATTTCTTCTCTGGTTTGAAGTCTTAAACGAGCGTCTAGGTTTGAAAGAGGTTCGTCTAAAAGTAATACGTTAGGCATTTTTACAAGCGCACGGGCGATTGCAACACGTTGCTGTTGACCGCCTGAAAGTTCGCTGGGTTTACGCGCCATAAGATCTTCAATTTGAACAAGCTTTGCTGCATCTAATGCCCTTGCCTTAGCTTCTTCCTTGGGCATTCTCATGTTGGTTAAGGGGAACATGATGTTTTGTTCTACCGTCATGTGGGGGTATAGTGCGTAGTTTTGGAAAACTAGACCGATACCACGTCTTTCAGCAGCTAATGTCGTAACGTCTTGATCGTCAAACAAAATGTTACCGCGTGTTGGGCTTTCCAAGCCTGATAGCATAAATAAAGTTGTAGACTTACCGCAGCCTGAAGGGCCTAATAAACCAACCAATTTTCCTGATGGAATTTCAAGGTTCATGTCGTTAACTGCTATAACTTCGCTACCTTTTTTGTTTCTACTTGGGAAAGCTTTCGTTAGATGATTAATTGTTATTTTCATGCGCGTTCTTCCTCTCGCCTAATAATTTTTGCCTCTATGGCTTTTTTATATCCTTCAGCAACTATTGTTGCCGGTATAAATTCCGTATTGTACTGTTCATGTAAATTAGATGGCTGCAAGGTGTAAACTCCCGCTTTCATCCTTTGTGTTTGAGTGTAACCGTTTGCTTCGTTTAGCGTAAAGGTTGCACTTTCCTTTTCGTTTGCGTATATAAGCTCTATCTCGTCCCCCTCTTTTAGGTTGACCCCTTCAAGCTTAAATTCAACTTGACTGTAATAACTTGTGCCGTAAACCGACCTATCGACGGGTTTTTCTTTGGGTTTAATTCTTAAAACCTTGCGCCCAAACCATTTAATAAATTTTAAAATGTATCTAGTTCCAAGCAAGAAATCGCCAATTACGTACGCACATATAAAGTAAATGATAACCGCTCTAGATGCACGCTTGTCCGCCCTAGACTTTGCAACCACCGTACTACTTTTAGCGTAGTCTTCGTTTTCTAAAATGGTTTTATCTAAAGTGCCAAGTTCAGTCGTTAAAGCTTGTATTTCACTTGAGTAATCAGATTGCTCCGTGCGACGCACGTTGTATTCTGCAAGCTCGTTATTTTTTACAATAAAACTTTCAACGCTGTTAAAAAACTGTGTTTTAAAAAAGTTTTCGCTAGAAAAAGAAGGGTTTAAAACCTGTACGTCGTCGTACGTGCTTCCGTCTGCCTTTATAAAAGTTAAAGAGGTTATTTCCGTAACACCTAATTCGCTCATTTCCTCTTCAGAAAGCTCTAAATAGAAAAAATTGTTTGTCAGTAGCGAACTTATATTATCAAATACTTCGTCTGCATTTGTATCCGCGTTTAAAATAGCGTACTCTTTTTGCCCACTTAAAGTGCCTATCAATAACTTTGACTTGTTTTCAGTAAGCTCACCGAGCAAAAAACTATCGCCAAGTCCGTACACAAAGCCTGCATAAGATTTATGCATTTTGTAGTCCTTTTTGGTTTCAGCACCCTCTTCTTCGCCCTTGTATTCATAGGCGTACAAGGTTGCAGATTCAAAAAGCACTATTCCACCGCCTGCATCAAACTTCGCGTCCAAAACAATCTTCTTGTTGTAATATCCGCCAGCCATCGCCATGGCGTCGACGTAATTTCCGGCGTCAAGCTGATCTTGCATTATGTTTAACGCTTCACCGTCATACATAAAAATAAACGGTAAAAAAATAGCCAGTATGATGCCAAATGTAAACACAAACAGGTAGTAGATTATTTTTGCAAATATACTTCCTTTTTTCATACGCTATTTATCGTCAACCTGATCGTTTGTTTGTGCCGATAAATCAACAGTGCTATCCTTTCCAGCTTCAGCATCCCTGGCTTGCTTTGCGGCGTTGAACGCCTTTTCTCTTTCTCTTAAATTGTTTCGTTGGGTTTCGTACTGCTCTCTTCTAATAACGGGGATTAAAAAATACACAGCAACAATCACCGCGATAATAATTCCGCAAATCAAAAAGAATCTGCGGTCAACATCACCTAATTCATTTAATAAAAGTAACGCATTTTGCATAGTATGATTACTCCTTTACAGTAGCTATCGCTATGATTTTAATCGGGCATGCGATTCGTCGTTATACGACCAAACTCACACACGCGCATACTTACAATCCTATTATAAAACATTTCGCAAAAAAAATCAAATGATTTTATAGGGTAAAAAATAAAAAATGGAAGCAATTTATTAGTTAATCAACAACTGTATTTTCTTACTAATTTTTTTGGTTTTTTGTCGGCGTTTTTATCCCCTTTTTTGTTCTTTAAGATATTCGCTGTTTTTTTCCTCTTTTTTTTCACTTACCAGCTACCCATACTTTGTTTTACACTTAATCGTCATTTTAACGCCTTACTTAAAACTTGTTTGTTTTAAAGTCGAAAAGCGTAAAAATCGACCTATAGGCTAGTTTTTAAGTAAAAAATAAAAAGTTGCAAGGAAGTGTTTTTCCTCGCAACGGTCATCTGTTATTCTGTTAGCTGTTTTATTGCTTTTTTGTAAATTCGGCACATTTTTTCAATATTTTTTACGCTTATATATTCGTTGGGTTCATGCACGGGGGCGTCTTCGCCGGGAAATTCTGGGCCAAAAGCCGCTCCAATGGGTAATGCTCTTGCGTACGTGCCACCGCCAATAGCCATTGGCTTTAAATCACTACCCGTTTCGTCGTTATACACTTTAAGTAGCGTCTTAATTAAAAAGCTTTCTTTCGAGTTAAATAGGGGTCTTTGATGATTGCCAATTAGGGTGTATGGTGCAATTTTTTGACATGCGTCCTCAATAAAATTTGACGGAAGGGTTGAAGGATATCTAAAATCAACCACTATATCCATCTTGCCATCTTTTGCTTTTATTATATCAGGCGACATTGTTAAATACCCGGTTTCGTCGTTAACTTGTTTAAGTCCAAATCTATCTTCAAACAACGTCTCGTGAACGTTTGAGCTTACAAGTCCGCATTCCGCAAGATATTTCAATAATGGATAGATAGCGTTTTTGCCCTTATCGGGGGTAGACCCGTGAGCGGATACACCAAAGCTTTCAATTTTATCTCCGTTAATGCTAAGCCCGTGCTTTTTTGCAATTTCTTCGTTAATTGGACAAAGGGCATAAGCATAGTCGCAAACCATATTTGGCATTTCTCCGCCAAACACTTGTATATCTTTACTGCACTCAAAATGAAATTCGGGATGAAAAATACCTTTTTCCGCATATAAAACAGGGAAATTACCGTCAGGCGAAAAACCAAAATCCGGCATTTTTGCGACATTTTTATAGTGTTTCATACATTCCCAGCCACTTTCTTCGTTGCATCCGAGAATAAGCTTGATTGTTTTTTTAGGCTTAAATCCCTCATCTTTTAACGCTTTTAACATATGTAAAACGCAAATAGTTGGGCCTTTATCGTCCAAAGTGCCTCTTGCATAAATCTTACCGTCTTCTTCCGTGGGCTCAAAGGGAGGATACTTCCAATCGGCAAGCCTACCGGCTTTTACAACGTCTAAATGGCATAAAATTCCCATTGTCTGCTCGCCCTCTTCGCCATGCCAAACAACTTCGCCAACGTAACCGTCGTAATTTATTGTTTCAAATCCCATTTCTTTTGCAAGATTTAATGTAAAAATAAGTGCGTCGTTTACCGCCTTACCAAAGGGCATTCCCTCTTCTGGCGCTGCTTGAACGCTAGGAATTGCACATAATTTTATAATATTTTGCTTAATTTCGTTAATTTGTTGCATATTTTGACCTCAATTTTAAAAAATCTCTTTTTTTTATTATACACTTTTTTTTAAATATGGTAAAATAGTTTAAATGGTTTTTTAAAAATTAAGGGAGGTTTTTATGCACGAAGGGCACAGAGAAAGGCTTATTGCAAAGCTTATTAATAACGAAAATATACTTTCTCCGCACGAAGTGCTAGAAATTTTACTTTTTTACGCAATTCCAAGAAAAAACGTAAACGAGCTTGCCCATAGACTACTTGACACCTTTGGAACTATTGAGGGATGCTTAACCGCAGATTATGATTCACTTATGGCTATCGACGGCATAGGGCATAAAACAGCAACGTTTTTTACAACTTTAAACACACTAAACAATATTATTTCTGAAGAAAAGAACAAAATGCCTGTCATTTTTAGTTTTGATAGTTGCAAACAAATGCTTATAAACTCTTTCCGTGGCGCAACGGAAGAAAAATTCGTTGCCTTTTTCCTTGATAAACGCGGAACTATACTTGTTAGAAAGATTTTTTCTTCACATTCTGCCAATATGGTTAATTTTGATCTTTCAGATTTAATTAAAGGCGTTCTTTCAAAAAAACCGCACAGCGCAGTAATTTGCCACAACCACTTATCGGGCAACGCAAAGCCCTCTTATAGCGACGACGTGGCAACGGAAAAAATTATGCTTTCGTTAAAAATAAGCAACGTGATTTTATACGACCATATAATTATTTCAGGCGACAACACCTTTAGCTACCGCTCGGCAAATAGACTTGATGCGATAGAAAGCAAGGTGAATAAAATAATTTACTAGTAATTTTTTCGTGAAACATCCATTAAACGACTTATTTGCTAACTTTTCGTGAAACATTTTTTGCTGAATTTTATTTGTTTCGTTCGTTTTTTTTGGTTGTTTTTTAAATAAACATGCTCAATTTAAGCACTTTTCAACAATTTTTTATTGTTTTTACTAATTTTTGAATATTTTTTAAAAAAAATTAGTTTTTTTTCACTATTGTTTTATGTTTTAAAGTGCTAATAATCGACTTATAGACCACTTTTTTAATTTGAATAATAAAATACGCAATTTTTTGCGTTGGAGGATAAAATGGAAAAAATTAGAACAAGATTTGCGCCAAGCCCCACAGGGTTTATGCATCTTGGCGGACTTCGTACGGCACTTTACTGCTATCTTTACTCAAAAAAGCACGGTGGCGACTTCATTTTAAGAATTGAAGATACCGACCAAGAACGCTTTGTTGAAGGAGCTATCGACGTTATTTACTCTTCTCTTCACGAATCAGGTATTGATTATGATGAAGGGCCTGATAAAGGCGGTGATTACGGCCCGTACGTTCAGACTGAAAGAAAAGCACTTTATCTTGAATACGCTAAAAAGCTTGTTGAGCTTGGCGGTGCTTATTACTGTTTCTGCACAAAAGAACGTTTAGAATCACTTACCGACGATAAGGGCAATAGAAAATACGACAAACATTGCCTAAATCTTCCTAAAGAAGAGGTTGAAAGAAGAATTGCCAACGGCGAACCCTACGTTATCCGTCAAAATATTCCTTTAGAAGGTAAATCTAGCTACGACGATATGGTTTTTGGTACGATTACCGTTGATTACGCCGAGCTTGAAGATAATATTTTGATTAAAAGCGACGGACTTCCCACATATAACTTCGCAAACGTAGTAGACGACCACCTAATGAAGATCTCTCACGTTATACGCGGAACAGAATATCTCTCTTCTACCCCTAAATACAACCTAATTTACGACGCTTTCGGCTGGGAAAGACCTAATTATATTCACTTACCTATCATTATGAAAGATGCAACTCGCAAGCTTTCTAAGCGTTATGGCGATGCAAACTTTGACGATTTTGTAAATAAAGGCTATTTACCCGAAGCAATAGTTAACTATGTAGCTCTTCTTGGTTGGAGTCCCAAGGAAAACGTTGAAAAAATGACTATGGAACAGATGATTTCGCTATTTTCTTTAGACGGCGTTTCAAAATCCCCCTCCATTTTTGACGACGTTAAGCTTCGTTGGCTTAACGGAGAATATTTAAAAGAGCTTTCTGATGAAGAATTTTTAAAACGCGCAATGCCGTTCTTTGAAAAATCAAAGGTTTTTGGTAAGTATGATTTACTACAACTCTCCGCTTTACTTAAGTCAAGAGTAGAAATTTTAAGCGAAATTCCCGAAAAAATCAATTTCTTAGAGGAATTTGGCGAATATGATACGGAACTATTCTATCACAAGAAGATGAAAACGGATAAAGATGTTGCTTTAACCGTTCTTCCTTGGATAAGAGAAACTCTTGCAAACCTAGAAAACTTCGACCACGACTCAATTCACGACTCATTAATTGCACTAGCTAGCGAAAAAGGAATGAAAAACGGTCAAATTTTATGGCCCGCACGCGTTGCTTTATCAGGTAAAGACGTTACACCCGGTGGAGCAATTGAACTTGCTTTAATTTTAGGCAAGGAAGAAAGCTTACGCAGAATTGATTTTTCTCTTAACTTATTAAACAAATAGCCTAACAACTTAATAATAAAGTCAAAAAACTCACACCAAACAATGGTGCGAGTTTTTTTATACATAATTTTATGAAACATTTTGCGTGAAACGCTAGTTAATCAACCTATAGACCTATTTCTTAGTTGTTTTATCAACATTTTTTACATTCTTTACCCCTTTTTTCTTCCCTCTTATTTGTTTTTTTGCAATTTATTCAAGATTTTTTTACTTCAAACCCGTATTAATCGACCTATAGCCCGACTTTTGTATTTTATTTTATTGTTTTTTTACAGCATTTCTTATCACTCTATCTTTTTGTATGCTTTTTGTGCGTAATTGTTAACAATTTCGGCATACGTTGTTAATAATTTGCGACATTTCTTAGTTTTTTTCTATTGTTTCTGCCAAAACACAGCCTATTTTTTTCTTAATCAAAGCTTTTTAATGCTATTTATATAAAAAACGCTTAAAATTCTATTCTTTTTTTGTTTTTTAAATAAATTCTAAAAAAAGCTCGTACAAACAACATTTTTAAGCCGTTTTAAGGCTTTATTTGCTCTTTTTGGCTTATTTTATATATTTCACAATATTTTCCCTGTTTTTGCCACTATTGGGCTGACAATCGCAAATCTGGGCCTTATTTTATTAATTTACTCAAAAAAACATGTCTATAAGTCGATTATCGCTAATTTTAAGGCATTTTTTAATAGTTTAGGCCAATATTGCTCTCTTTATTACGTCTTAAAGCGTTTTCGTTAATTTGCACGAATATCTCCAGCCCCTTTGCTATATTTTCCGCCATTTTATAGACAGTAGATAGCCTTGAGTGGGTTAAAGCCTTTCCATTAGACCTTTTCTCGCCAAGTACGCCCAAAACGCTTATATCGCCTGTTTTTGGCAGGTTTTTATTTACGCCAAGTCCAGGTTTTATCCCCCCAGCCTGCACTTTGATCACACCAACGTCCTCTTTTTTACCAAGAGCGGCATCAATAACGATAGACAACGTGCCCGGATGGCATTTTTTTAAAAATTCAACGGCGTACGGAACTTCTTTTGCGCAAATGGTAGAAAAAAGATTGCCGTACACAAAAACCTTTCCACTATTAATCTTTAAAAGCGAACCACAAAGAGGAGCTAAACTATCGCCAATATTACCGTCAGACCCTACAAATATAAAAGCAAGGCTTTCTGCAGGCCCTTTTACTATTTTTTCTATCGATTTTGCAATAAAAAAAGGTAAATTGTCGCATTTATAATCAAAACTGTATAATTCCATACCAGCATTTTTATCCTTTTTATAGCTTTTTATTCTTTTTCTATTGCAAAAAGCCTTTTTTTTTGATATAATCTATTTAGTTTTTAAAAAATTTAATACAAAGGGAGGTTTTATGCTCAATTTAATATCAGCAGACCTCAGCAAAGGAATGATTGCAGACGTAATTTGCTTAGCAATTATAGCATTATTTGCAATTTCTAACCTTTCTAAGGGCTTTTTTAAGCAATTATTTGTTGTTATTTGTGCAATTAGCGCTACTTTACTAGCCTATTTCTTCTGCGACAACCTAGTAAACTACGCAAACGCAAAATTCGGCTTAGGTGAGCTTGTAACAGGCAAAATAATGAATTTTTTCGGTGAAAAACTGCCAATTGTTACAGAATTTACCGATACAACAATTAAAGATGCAATCAAAAACTTAGGGTTGCCCCAATTTATAGCCGATTTTGCGATTAAATCACTTGAGACGACAGATTTAATCAATTTCGAACACGTTGGCGAGTATTTGGCAAACATAATCGCAAACTACGTTTTAACAGGTGTTGCCTTCGTTGTAATCTTCTACGTTTCTAAGCTAGTACTGTTTATCGTAAGAAAAATTGTAGAAAAACTTGTAAAATTGCCCATTTTAAGGGGAATTGATAAGATTTTAGGCTTAATTTTAGGTCTAATTAAAGCTTTTGCGGTACTTTACGTTGGTATTTACCTAATTACCATTATTCCCTCTTCAGCGCTACAAGGCGCAAGAGAGGCGCTAAACGACTCAATGATTGGTCACTTCTTACAGGAGAAAAACCTTTTCGCAAGTATAATCACTTGGGCTGTTTCAGCAATTAAATTTTAATAAATTATCGGGCCTCGTGCCCGATTTTTTTATGCCTTGTTTCACTGTTTTACAGAAAATTTCACACAGTTTTAATCGCAATATTGGTTGTTTAGAGTTGATTTGCACTGAATTATCTGCATTTTTTATGTATTTTTCGCTATTACTATCGTGAAACTTTAATTGTTTCACAAAAAGCGCGAAAAATTAATCGGTCAAAAAAAATCGGAGTAATTTTTTGGTCAATTTTTTCAACCAAAAATCTTCAAAATCCCGCATTTTATCTATGATTTTGAGTTTGTGAAAAATTTTACTTTTTAGTTGGACAGTGTAAAATTGTTTCACGTGGAGCATTTTTTTGCTATTTTTTACAAGTTTCACGTGGAACATCTTTGCGTATGTTATTTTGGCTAATTTTAACGTTTTTTTAACTCGTATATTTTCGCTTTTTTATATGGTTTTATCTTTATTTTATTGCTATTAAAATAATAGCTTTAACGGCGTTTTAAAAACTTTTTTTTCTTAAAATTATGCTCATTTTAAGCCCTTTTTGCAATTTGATAAAAAATTGTGAGTTCTGGCATCTTTTTTACAAATAATTGTTTGCGTTGCCTTATTTTTACAAATATTTTTTTGCGCGAATTTATTTTTCTTAAATCATCTTTGCTATGCGCACATAAAATAACGTTGCGTTTAAATTAGCGCAAGAAAAGCGTGCTTGTCTACCATATACTATAATAAATATCTATCGGTCTAAAATGAATTTTGATAACGAAGCTCATTTTTTAAAATTACTTCATTAATAAAAATCATAAAACAAGTATTCTTTGTTCGTGCCTTTTATATATAACAATTAATAGTTTTTGGATTAGCCTGTATTAGATTGCTCTGCTTTTCTATGGTGAATATATTTCTTTTAGAAAACATTATCAAGTATCTTTCAAAAGGCGTATTACACAAATACATCTAAAAAAGTTTTTTTATAAATTTAATAAAATTAACAAGTTTTGCATGTTTTTTTAATGAGAAAATGGTTGTATAAACGTTAAAATTTTGATTTAAATCGATTTTGTGGCTAGCGCAAGGCGTTTTTGAGTTGTTTTTGGGGGCTTTTTTGCTAAACACGCTTATTTTTTAACTATAAATAAAAAATTGATTATTAAATAAAAGTTTATAATAAGTTGAATAGCAAAATAACTAAATGGCAAAAAGCATAAAAGTTTTTTTAACTTAAAAGCGTTGTTTAAAAATTAACCTAATCACGTTACGTAAATAGCTATCGCTCTTTTAGTATATTGATTTAATAGAATAAGGAGTAAAAAATCCTAAAGCTATTTATCAATAAAATTATTTACTTACCGTTGCTTGCTTAATTAATAAACAAATAAATAAAAAACGAGATATAGAAAAGCAAAATCTTTAATACAAAAGTGTAGTTTACAGAATATATTAACGCCCAAAAATCCTTTATCGTTTATAAAAAATTAAAAAATAATAAAAAGTTCAAAAGACTTTCTAAATTAGCTATTTTTTGCATCAAGCTTGCGACTAATTTTTAATCGGAATAAAATTTGATAAAAAATTTACAGAAAAAGTTTGCACTTTAACAAAACGTAAGGATTGCTTTTTTAACAACCAACTACCCATTGAAAAAGCAATGGTTACAAAGTGGGTTAGTGCAAAATAAAAAGATTAGAAAAAATACTTATTTTTATTAAAATTACATATACTGTTAAATGAGTGCAAAAGTTTATAATTATAGCAAAAACGCAATATTTTACCAAAATTTTACCATTATTAACTTGTGTTTAAGTTTGAAATATGATAAAATAGTAGCGAAATAAAATTTTAAACCAAAACTGCTGTTTTTTAAACCAAAAACACGCGGTGGCGCAAACAATTGAACAATGGCGCAAACGCCATTATCGGAGGATTTATGAAAAAATCAAGCAAGAACCTGATAATTCTTCTTGTTGTTTTTGTAGTCGGTGCAATTTTGTTTTTCACACTACTTAATAATCAAGGCACGACGGTAACATCAAAAGAATTTTTCGATCAAGCAGGTATCATTATCGTTGACGATAATTACAAGCATGTAGAAAATGATGAGGGCAAGATTTGTCACCTTATTGGCGAGCAAAAAGTTCCCATCTTATTTGACGGCAGAAAAGATAACTTTATAGTTATTGGTGGCGATAACATAAAGATTAAAAAGATTGTTGTTAGCTCTTATAACCTAGTTGGTTACGACAAAGTTAAAAACGGCATACCTATTTTTAAAGCAAGCTATTCAAGAGATAACAACTACCAAGACATACTTCTTGCTCTTCAAAGCGAAAACGTTGGAATAGTAGTTGACTTTGAAGACCCCAATGCCGGCTCGCTTTTCTCTTCACTAATAATGCCTATTTTAACAATAGGTATTGGCGTATTCATTCTATTCGTATTTATGCGCCAAGCACAGGGAAGCAATAAGAGCGCAATGGACTTTGGCAAGACCAAAGCAAGAGTAAACCAAAACGTACCCGTTCGTTTTTCTGACGTAGCTGGTGCAGAAGAAGAAAAACAAGAGCTTCAAGAAGTTGTTGAATTTTTAAAGAATCCAAAAAAATTCTCTTCACTTGGCGCAAAAATTCCTAAAGGCGTGCTTTTAGTAGGCCCTCCGGGAACAGGTAAAACACTTTTTGCAAAAGCTGTTGCAGGCGAAGCAAACGTACCATTCTTTTCTATAAGCGGTTCAGACTTTGTTGAAATGTTCGTAGGTGTTGGTGCTTCACGTGTACGTGATTTATTCCAAATGGCTAAAAAGGCAATGCCTTGTATCGTGTTTATTGACGAAATCGACGCGGTTGGCCGTCAAAGAGGTGCTGGTCTTGGCGGTGGTAACGACGAAAGAGAACAAACACTTAACCAACTACTTGTTCAAATGGACGGTTTTGAATCAAACGAAGGCATAATCATTATGGCTGCAACCAACAGAGCAGACATTCTTGACCCCGCTTTAATGAGACCTGGCAGATTTGACCGCCAAATTCACATCAATCTTCCCGACGTTCGCGGACGTGAAGCTATATTAAAGGTTCATTCAAGAAACAAACCCTTAGCTGCAAACGTATCCTTTAAAGTTCTTGCAAAGATGACCGCAGGTTTTTCTGGTGCGGATCTTGCAAACCTATTAAATGAAGCTGCAATTTTAGCAGCACGCGCAAACAGAAAGGCAATCACTAACGAAGATTTATACGAAGCAATAGAAAAAATTGCAATGGGTCCCAAGAAGAGCAGCCGTCTTGTTACCGAAAGCGACAAGAGAATTACTGCATACCACGAAGCAGGCCATGCAATACTTGCAAAATTACTTCCTCATTGCGACGAAGTACACGAAGTTACAATTATTCCTCGCGGTAACGCAGCAGGTTACACCTTAACAAGACCTTCTAGCGACGATCAACACACAAGCAAAAACGAATTATTAGATAGAATTGTTATGTCACTTGGTGGCAGAGCTGCTGAAGAACTTATTATTAAAGACTTTACAGCCGGCGCATCACAAGACATCAAGCAAATTTCTAAGATTGCAAGAGTTATGGTAACCGAACTTGGTATGAGCGATAAAATTGGCCCTGTTAACTACGGAAGCGACGACCAAATTTTTGTTGGCAGAGATTATCAAACCAGAACGGTTTACAGCGAAGCTTTAGCAAAGCTTATTGACGAAGAAGTACAAACGATAATAAACGACGCGCACAAAAAATCTGTTGAGCTACTATCTGCAAACAAAGATAAGCTTGAGCTTATGGCAAGACTTCTTATCGAAAAAGAAACAATTTATACAGAAGAAGTTAATATGATTATGCGCGGTGAAAGCTTTGAAAGCATTTGCGAATATATGGATAAGCACGCCGAGGAACAAAAGGCAGACCCATTCCATATTGGCGAAAAGAAGGAAAATGCAGAAGATAATAAATCTGAAAACCTTACTTTAAAAAATTCTAGCGAAAATGCAGAGCAAACAAACTCTTACAACAAAAAGGAAAACGACGATAATAACTAATTAGCTTGTTATCTAAGTTATTAACAAAACACAAAGCCAAAACACAACAAGAAGAGGTAGGCAGTATGGCAAAAATTATATCTTTTTCAAACCAAAAGGGTGGCGTTGGCAAAACGTCAACCTGTGTAAATCTTGCTTGCGGACTTGCATTAAAGGGCAAAAAGACCTTGCTAATAGACATTGACCCCCAAGGCAACGCGACAACCGGGCTTGGTTTTTCTAAAAGCGAGCTTGACTGTTCTGTGTATAACGTTTTAATAGACGATATACCCGCAAGTCAGGCAATAAAACACACTTTTGTTGAAAATCTTGACATTTTACCTGCAAGCATAGACCTTGCCGGTGCAGAAGTAGAGCTTGTTTACATCAAGGGCAGAGAAAAAAGATTAGATGAAAAGCTTAAAGAAGTGCAAAGCAGTTACGACTATATCATGATAGACTGCCCACCTTCTTTAGGTCTACTTACCATCAACTCGCTTTCCGCATCACATTCAGTAATCATTCCCATTCAAAGTGAATATTACGCAATGGAAGGGCTTACCCAGCTTATGAACACCATCAAGCTTGTAGTAATGCACTTAAATCCCAAGCTTGTTATAGACGGCGTTGTTGTTACTATGTATGACGGAAGAGCGTTAATTTCTAAACAAATTTCTGCAGAAATTCACAAATTCTTCGGCAAGAAAATGTTTAACACGGTTATCCCCAGAAACATTCGTGTTTCGGAAGCACCAAGCCACGGCAAGCCCGTTATGATACATGACCCAAAAGCAAACGGCGCGAAAGCCTACATGGCGTTAGCGGAAGAATTTTTACAACGTGAAAAAGGCATAAAGTAAGCCTATAAGTCGATTATTAGCGGTTTTGAAGGTAAAAAATAACCGTTTATGAAGGAAAATACAAAGGTTATATAGCAGGAGGAAAAGAAAGTGAAGGTAACAAAGGGACTTGGTAAAGGCCTTTCCGCTCTTTTTAGCGACACAAACGAAGATTACAGCCGTTTTACATACGATGAAAGTAAAATGACTGAAGAGCAAGCCAATGCCGTATACGAAATAGAACTTGATAAAATATTTGCAAACCCCAACCAACCGCGTAAGGTTTTTGATGAGGGCGCGCTTAAAGAGCTTGCAGACTCTATCTCTGTTCACGGAGTAATTACCCCTATCGTTGTAAATAGAGCAGAAGCTGGCAAATATATGATTATTGCGGGCGAAAGAAGATTCCGCGCAAGTAAGCTTGCCGGTAAAAACACTATTCCTGCAATTATCAGGGAATATGACGAGCGCCAAATAAAAGAAATTTCTTTAATAGAAAACTTACAGCGTGAAGATCTTAACCCCATTGAAGCGGCAACTGCAATGCAACAGCTTATGAAGGACTACGCAATGACTCAGGAAGAACTTTCTGCAAGAATTGGTAAAAGTAGATCTGCCGTTGCAAACACGCTAAGACTTTTAACGTTGACCGAGGTTGTAATTAAGCTTGTTGAAAGCAATAAACTTTCTGCCGGCCACGCAAGAGCATTGGTAACTTTACCTGCAGACGTTCAAACAGCTATTGCCAACAAAGCAGTTAAAGATAAGCTTTCCGTTCGTGACGTAGAGCAAGCGGTTAAGGATTATTATAATCCCCCCGAAAAGAAAAAGGCTGCCGCAAAACCAATGAGCGTTGAGCTTAAAGATATGATAAACCGCATGCAACGCAATTTCGGCACAAAGGTACAAGCTATTGGTAACGACAAAAAAGGCAGAATATATATCGACTATTACACACGCGACGATTTAGATCGCATTGTTGAAATATTAGACCTTATAGAAAAACATAAAAAGTAAGCCTATAAGTCGATAATCAGTACAAAAGGGCAAGATTTTCTTGCTCTTTTTTAAGTTAGGCGCTATCACAACAACTGTTTGATAAATAAGTTTTATCTAGTTATAAAAATCAACCATTGTTTGTGATGTTCCTTAATTTTTACAATCAAACTAATTTGCAAAGGATAAAATTATGGTAAAAAACACAATAAACAATATTCTCGCAGTGCTTATTGCCTTTTGTTTATCGCTTGGGCTTTGGCTACTTGGTTTTGTGCTTCACACAGAAAACTTGGTTGCTTTTGCTAAAAACGAAAGCGCGATAATAGTAATTTTAATTGCTTTATGCGCAGTTTTAGTTGCACTTGCCGTTTACAATATAACAACAGGCAAAAAAATGAATAAAAAATTCGCCCAAATGAAGATGGACGAAAAGCAAGAGTTTTCACTTGAAGAAAAAGCGCGTGTAGAAAAAGACCAAAAACAGGCTGAGATACAGGTGGCTAAACGCATTAAGCTTTTTAACTTATATAAAATATGCGTTCTTGTACTGCTTTACTTACTTTGCTTTTTCGTAGGACTTGGCGCGTTCTCGGTTGCAACCGTGTTTGTGCTTCTTTGCATATTTTTAAGCTGGGGCATAGTTCTTTCACTATTCAGCCCTGCTCAAAACGACGTTGCAAACAAAAAGCTTTTTATAGATAAAACGCACTTTCCCTATATTTTTTCAGTTATAGAAAAAGCGGGAAAAAGCATGAATTACACAGGTAAGATAAGCGCAATTTTTTCTAATGGCGGTATATCCATTGGTAACTCTGGCAAGGGCGTAATAATAACTCTGCCTGCAGAAATCGTTGCGCTCCTTACTGAAGAAGAGCTGTATTCTGTTATGATTCACGAGTTTGCGCACTTTAAAAACCAAGATACTCATCTGCGCGAAAAGCTTTACAGCTTTATTGAACGCCACCAGCCACAAGCTACTTCCAATAACCCTATTTTAGAGTTTGGCAAATTTGTATTTTTAAGCGGACACTTAGGCGAAATCATTTTAAGCATTGTTAGCTACGATACCTTTTCTTCACGCGAAAAAGAGAGTATTGCAGATAATGCCGTTAAGGAAACAGGGCTTTGCCAGGCTTATATAAACGCAACTGCAAAGTCAGTTTTGTTTGGCATTTACAGCGAATATCCTTGGCGTGAAATCACCTTTGATACCTACGAAAGCACCTCCCCCGTTTTGGATTACACACAAAGAAATTACAACTGCTTTTTAGAAAAAGTTGCTCTATATGGCGATAAATGGCACTTTACTTTAAAAAATGAACTGCCTGCGCGCGTGGATTCACACCCAACCTTAAAGGCAAGAATGCAAGCTTTATCTGTTAACGAGTATTACACCGAATATCCACCCTTTACAGGCGAGTACGGAAAAGAACAGCAAAAATTAATTGAAGAGCAGGGCAAAATTGCAGTAGAAATAAACTACGCAAAGGACAAGCAAAACGCCCTTTACACCTTGCAAAGAAAAAACGCCTATACGGAACGCCAAAGGGTAATTGATAAATACAACGCCTTAACCGAGTGGGACAACGTAAGTGATTCTGAACTGATTGAATGCGCACAAGCATATTTATTTATTGAAGACAACAAGGCAGAAAAAATCTTGCGCGAGGTAATAGAGCGTTCAAATTCTTCTTACGCTTGCTATTTACTTGCATGCTACTATTCAAGGGAATATAACGACGAATGTATAGAGCTTTTTAAACGTTCCGCCTTAGATTCCACCGCCACAGACGAAGCTTTTGATCAGCTTGGTAAGTACGCATTAAAAACGGGTAACCAAGCTTTACTAGATGAATACCGCGCAACCGTTGCATCTAAAAACCAAAACGCGGTAGATGAACTTCAAGAAACGCTATTTTCTAAAGAGGGTTTAATTGCACCAACCGCTACCCACCAAGAGGTAGTAAGCGAAATAACCTCTCGCTTATGCGAATATTGGGGTAATAATCTTTCCGCTCTTTACGTAGCCGTTCGCGAAACACAAAACACAACCGTTTATTACGTTGCAATAGAAGTTATCAAAAAGGCAGAACAGTCCAGCGCGCAACAAGCGTATGATGAAAGCTGTTATTTTATAAACAGAATGTCTAAGGCAGGCAAAAAGTTCTATTTATACTTTGTCGGCAAAGAATTCAACGCAATAAAGCGCCTGCCAAACACCTGTCAGTTTAAGCGCAAATAAAAAATCACGCCTATAAGCGTATAAAACAAAAAGTAGCGGTAATCGACCTATACCGCTACTTTTTTAATAAATATTCGTATATTTCTTTCTCTTTCTTATGCAATATTTTAAAGCATTATACGCACCGCCAAATTTTACACCAAGTAAAAAATTTATTTCCTCGCCACCGCTAATATTCTCAATTAGTTTTATCAATTTTTCTTCACTATCTTCTTTATTCGAAAAAAAAGAATGACCAAAAAAAGTTATATTCATTTTTCACACCCATAGGTAAGTATTCTTCCTTAATTATAACACGAATGAAAGATTTTTTCAATCAATAGGGAAGTTTTCTTTCCTATATTTTATCTTTTAAAAGATTATAATAAAGTAAGGAAGTATTCTTTCGTAATAATCTTTTGAGGTATTAGTAGTGACTGTTAACGAAGCAGTAATAAAAAGAATAAAATATTTGTTAAAGGAAAAGAATATTACACAATACCGTTTAGAAAAAAATTCAGGTATTCAACACGGGCATATGCAATGGATTCTTAGCGGTAAAAGCAAAACTGTAACTTTATCAACAGTAATGATGATAGCTAATGGTTTTGGCATGACGGTTACAGAATTTTTATCTGACGATATCTTTCTTTACGAAAATTTAAACGTAGAATAATTATATTAACAAAACAAAAAGTAGCGGTAATCGACCTATCCCGCTACTTTTTTTGTTCTTTATTATATTTATTAATCTATTCCAAGTAAAAAATCTGCGCTTTCCTTAAGCTCCTTGCAAATTAAAATAAGCACGTCTAAGGTAGGCTCTCTTTTGCCTGTGCAATAATTATTAACTACACCTTGCGACATTTTTATCCTTTTTGCCAGCTCGCTTTGCGACATGTTATTCTCTTGCAGCACTTGTTTTAATCTTTCAGAAAACTTATTCATATAAACATTATACTGCTTTTAGCCGTTTTTGTCTTGACATACGGCTGAAAGCAGTATATAATATTACTTAAGTGGTTATAAACTGCTTATTATAACATTAAAGGAGTGCATTATGAAAAAATCAAGCGCAATAAAGCTTTTAGTTTTAATTTTCACTTTGTTAATTTCCATCTGCTTTGCCGTTGGCTGTAATAATACACCTAGCAGCGGTAATAATTCTTCTAGTGAACAAGACGAAAGCTCCTCAAATCCCCACGTACATATTTGGAAAGATGCCACTTGCACTGCGCCAAAAACCTGTACCATTTGCAGTAAAACAGAGGGCGAACCTAACGCGCACATCTATATAAATGGTAACTGCTCAGTTTGTAAACTTACATCAGAAGAATATTTTACTTTTACTTTACTTGAAGACGGCACGTATTCTATTTGCGCAAAAGACGTAAATAACATTCCTGCCGAAATCGTTATTCCAAGCACTTACGATGGTAAAGCCGTAACTTACATTAGTGAATTGGCGTTTGCTGGTTGCAACAGTTTAACAAGTGTAGTAATCGGTGATAGTATAACTTCTATTGGCTATGGCGCGTTTGGTGAAAGCAAAAATTTAACAAAAGTAGTAATAGGTAATAGTGTAACGTCTATTGGTGATGCTGCTTTCTATTATTGCCACAGTTTAACAAATATAGAAATAGGTGATAGTGTAACGTCTATTGGCTATGCCGCGTTTGCTGAATGTAGAACTTTAACAAGTGTATTAATAGGTAAAAGTGTATCTGCTATTGGTGATCAGGCTTTCCATTATTGCAATAAATTAATAGAAGTAGTAAACAAATCAAGCCATATAACGGTAGCAAAGGGCAGTGTAGAAAACGGATATGTTGGCTATTATGCTGAATTTGTTTATAACAGTACGGATAATTTTACCCAAAGCAATTTAACAACGGATGAAAATGGCTTTGTAACTTATAATAAGGCTGGTGAGGTTGTTCTCGTTTCTTACTTGGGGAAAGAAACAGTTATAACTATCCCATCAAATATTACAAAAATCAATCGCGCGGCGTTTGCTTATTGCGAAAGTTTAACATCAATAGAAATTCCAAATTCAATCAGTTCTATTGGCGATTCGGCATTTGCTTCTTGCTCAAGTTTATCAAATGTAGTGATACCAAATAGTATAACCTCCATCAGCCCAGGCGTATTCTCTTTTTGCTATAGTTTAAAAAGCGTGGTAATACCTGACAGCGTAACTTCTATTGGTGAAGCTGCGTTCGCTCGGTGTGATAATTTAACGTCAGTAGTAATAGGCGATTCAGTAACTTCTATTGGTTTTTTGGCGTTCGCGGAGTGCTATAGTTTAACAAGTGTAGTAATACCTAATTCCGTTACTTCTATTGCCTCTTATGCGTTCGAGGATTGCGACAATTTAACTTCGGTAGTCATACCTAATTCCGTTACTTCTATTGGTGATTATACGTTTTATGGTTGCAACAGTTTAACTTCGGTAGTCATACCTAATTCCGTTACTTCTATTGCCTCTTATGCGTTCGCGGATTGCGATAGTTTAAAAAATATTTATTACCGTGGAACAGAAAACCAATGGAACGCTATTTCAAAAAGTGCGGATTGGAGCGATAACACAGCTAATTACACCATAACGTATAATTACACAGGTGCATAAAAAACTAAACAGACAAAACAAAAGTAGCGGTAATCGACCTATACCGCTACTTTTTTATTATTTTTATTAAATAAACTCTTTGTGTTTTATTAAAAAAACAACTATGGGCTATAAAAAACACCCCTCTTCTTAAAACAGAACGAGGAGTATGTTTTTATCTTTTTGGATTTAATATTATGGCGATATCACAAACAATGGTTGATTTTTTTTAAGAGATAAAAGTTCTTTTATAAGCCGTTTGTTATGACAAAGCCTTTATTATTATAAAGAACGTAAAAATTCTACTTCTGCACCATCTACACGTTTATCAACGCAAAGCACAGCAATACATAAATTTAAAAACGCATCTCTAACTTCTCCGGTAAAGGTATCAAAAAGGTTTTTTACTATGTCTTGCGCCTCTTTGCAGTAAAATTCGCCAGCTACAGAAAATGCCTTTTCGTAAGTATATCCGCCAATGAAGTTTGAAATAAATTTCCATTCATTTTCGTTCAATTTTCCATCTATTGCAATACATGTAAAAATAGAAGGTATTAAAATGTCGTTTGGTTCAACTGACGTTCTATCATGAAGAAATTTGTAAACCTTATTAAAATTTTTGCCTGCAAAATCTTGTAAAGAATAATACTCTAGGCTTTTGCAATAACTTATTGTTTCGTTAATCGTCATAAATTTTCTCTCCCTATTAAGGCTAAAAAAGGGCAGGCGAGTGTAAAAACCAGCCTTTTTAGTCCATTTGTTAACCTTATTATACTATTTTTTAATGCAAAAGTAAACAAAAAACGGATTGACTTTCATCAATCCGTTTTTATTTATTTTTTTTCTGCTAATCTACAAATTAGTCTTTTTTAGCAAGTGATTTGTATTTAGCAAGTCTTGTTGCGTTTTCTTCTTCAGCTTTTTCGAATAATTCTTGAGCAAGTTCAGGTTGAGCTTTCTTTAAGCTTGTGTATCTTGTTTCGCCCATTAAGAATTCTTGGTAGCTTGCAACGGGATCTTTACTATCTAGTGTGAAGGGGTTGCCTTCTGTGATAGCAGGATTGTATCTGTATAAGTGCCAGTAACCAGCGTCAACAGCTTTCTTTTCTTCAAGTTGAGAATTGCTCATGTTGATACCGTGGTTAATACAAGGTGCATAACAGATAACTAGAGAAGGTCCGTCGTAGCTTTCAGCTTCAACAATAGCATTTAAGAATTGTTGTTTGTTAGAACCCATAGCACATTGAGCAACGTAAACGTAGCCGTAGCTCATAGCCATCATACCAAGGTCTTTCTTCTTAACTCTCTTACCGCCGGCAGCGAACTTAGCAACAGAGCCGGTGGGGGTAGACTTAGAAGCTTGACCGCCGGTGTTAGAGTAAACTTCGGTATCTAATACTAAAACGTTTACGTCAACGTTCATAGCAAGAACGTGGTCTAAACCGCCGTAACCGATATCGTATGCCCAGCCGTCACCACCGATAATCCAAATAGACTTCTTAACTAAGCAGTCTGTTTGTGTTTCGATATCTTTAAGGATAACCTTAATTTCGCCACGAGTATTTTTAATAGCTGCAGGAAGTTCGCTGATAATAACTTTTGCAACTTCTTTGCTCTTTTCAGCGCTGTTTTTGCCTTCAAGCCATTCGATAAATGCTTTTTTGATCTTACCCTTAGCGCCCTTTTCGATAGCGAGTTCAATAGCTGCTGCTAATTTGTCGCGTCTTTGAGCGTATGCAAGCCAATAACCGTAACCGTGTTCAGCGTTATCTTCGAATAGTGAGTTAGCCCAAGCAGGTCCTTTACCTTCTGCGTTAGTTGTGTAAGGACAGGTGGGTGCGCTACCGCCGTAAATTGATGAACAACCTGTTGCGTTAGAGATAATCATTCTGTCGCCGAATAGTTGTGTAATAACCTTAATGTAAGGTGTTTCGCCACAGCCTGCGCATGCGCCAGAGAATTCGAATAAAGGTCTAGCAAATTGGCTACCCTTAACTGAAGTCTTCTTGAATGCAGAAGTATCTACTTCAGGAAGTGATTCGCTATATTCATAGTTGGGGATTTCTTTATTAACAACTTGAGCAAAAGGTACCATTGTGATAGCTTTTTCTTTTGCAGGACATACGTTAGCACAAACGCCACAACCCATACAGTCTAGGGGTGAAACTTGCATTCTGTATTCGTATTCCTTTAAGCCCATAGCTGCTTTTGTTGCGTAACCTTCGGGCTTGCTTGCGCCAACCTTGTTAAGAGCAGGTCTTAAACAAGCGTGAGGACAAACGAATGCACATTGGTTACATTGAATACATTTATCTGCATCCCAAACAGGAAGTTTAATTGCAACACCGCGTTTTTCGTATTGTGTTGTACCTGTGGGAACTGAACCGTCTGCATTGAATGCAGAAGCAGGAAGATTGTCGCCTTCAAGAGTAAGAATTGGGTGAACAATGTTCTTGAAGTATTCTGTACCGTGGATTTCAAGTGCGGGTGCGCCTTCTTCTGTGGTTGCCCAATCAGCAGGAATAGCAATTTCAACAAGTTCAGAAGATGCTCTTTCAATAGCAGCGTAGTTCATGTTAACAACTGCGTCGCCCTTCTTGCCGTAGCTCTTCTTAACAGCTTGTTTCATATAATCTTCAGCGTCTGCGTAAGGCATAATGCTGTCGTTAATATAGAAGAATGCAGCTTGCATAATAGCGTTTGTTCTTCCGCCAAGACCAATTTCGCCAGCAATCTTAATAGCGTCGATATTGTATACTTTAGCGTGCTTTTGAGCAAGCATTCTCTTCATTGATGCAGGTAAGTTCTTGCCAAGTTCTTCAACTGTGTTCCAAGAAGAGTTAAGTAAGAATTTTCCGCCTTCCTTTAAGTCCTTAACCATATCGTAACGTAAAACGTAAGAGGGGTTATGGCATGCTACGAAGTCAGCTGCGTCAATTAGATAGGGTGATTGAATAGGTGTTTTACCAAATCTTAAGTGTGATACGGTAATACCGCCTGATTTCTTAGAGTCATAGAAGAAGTAACCTTGCGCATACATATCAGTATGGTCACCGATAATCTTAATAGAGTTCTTGTTTGCGCCAACAGTACCGTCTGAACCTAAACCGTAGAACTTACAGCTAATTGTGCCTGCAGGTGCAGCGTCGTATTTTTCGCTGAAGTCTAGTGAAGTGTTGGTAACGTCATCATAAATACCAACTGTAAAGTGGTTCTTGGGTTTGTCTTGTTCAAGGTTTTTAAATACAGAAAGAACCATAGAGGGGTTGAATTCTTTTGAACCAAGACCGTATCTACCGCCAACAACGGTAATTCTCTTCTTAACTTCTGCAAGAGCTGTGCATACGTCTAAGTATAAAGGTTCGCCTAAGCTACCGGGTTCTTTAGTTCTGTCTAGAACAGCAATCTTCTTTGTTGTTTTGGGAAGTGCTTTAATAAATGCTTTTGCATAGAAAGGTCTGTATAGTCTTACTTTTAGTAAGCCGTACTTGTGGCCTTCTGCGTTAAGCTTATTGATAGTTTCTTCAACACAGTCAGCACCGCTACCCATAATTACTACAACGTTTTCTGCATCAGGTGCGCCAACGTAGTCGAATAGGTGGTAGCTTCTGCCTGTAAGCTTAGAAACCTTATCCATCATCTTCTGAACGATTTCAGGTGTTGCATCGTAGTAAACGTTTGCTGTTTCCTTGTTCTGGAAGTAGATGTCTGCGTTCTGAGCTGTACCCTTTTGAATGGGGTGGTCAGGGTTAAGAGCGCGCTTTCTGAAGTCTTCGATATCTTTCATATCTACTAAAGCCTTCATTTCGTCGTAATCTATAGCGTCAATCTTTTGAACTTCGTGGCTGGTTCTAAAACCGTCAAAGAAGTGTAAGAAAGGTACTTTGCTCTTTAATGTAGAAAGGTGTGCAACAAGTGCTAAGTCCATAACTTCTTGAACAGAAGCTGATGCTAGCATTGCAAAACCTGTTTGACGGCATGCCATAACGTCTGAATGGTCGCCGAAAATGTTAAGCGCGTGGCCTGCTACCGCTCTTGCACTTACGTGGAATACTGTGGGTAGTAATTCGCCTGCGATTTTGTACATGTTGGGGATCATAAGTAATAAGCCTTGGCTTGCAGTATAAGTAACTGTTAATGCGCCGGCAGAAAGTGAGCCGTGAACAGCACCAGCTGCGCCTGCTTCAGACTGTAATTCAGCAAGTCTTAAAGTTTGGCCAAACATGTTAACTCTGCCTGCAGTAGCCCATTCGTCTGCTACTTCAGCCATGGGTGAAGAAGGGGTTATCGGGTAAATCGCAGCAACTTCGTTAAAGGCATACGCAACGTGGCTGGCAGCGGTGTTACCGTCAATGGTCATTTTTTTCATTGAAAAACCTCCAAATTTTATAAGATTGATTTATTTATTTTGTTTAATAGGTACGCAAAAATTTTCGCACCTTTTCTATTATATAATTTATTTAAAGATAAGTCAATAATAAGTGGCTTTTTTTTGAAATTTTTACATTTTTATTTTAGTTTGTCTTGCGCTAGATAATTTTTTTACCTAAAAAGTGTATTTTAACAGGGTTTTTAAGGATAGATTTTTTTATAAAAATTGTTAAAAACTAGCCCTTTTTGCCCATTTTTTGCCTTTTTTTTCACAATTTGCACGGTTTTTGTTAATATTTTGTTTTTTTTAATTGGCGACCTCACAACAATCGGTTTATCCTTTTATAAAATCGAAATATACGTTTAACAGTCTGAAATATACTTTAGATACTAGATACAAGTACGAGCAACCATTTGTAAATTTTTAAACGATTTAAATGTAATTATCCTCATATTACTTAAATAAAAGTTTAATATTAAAAAAAATTAACAAATTATCAAAAAACTATATACAAATTAAAAAAAGTATGTTATAATAGTTACGTTAAAATTTTTAATTAAAAATATCGGAGGTTGATACTATGGCTTACAAAATTAACGACGCTTGTATTTCTTGCGGTGCTTGTGC
>JAFQBR010000123.1 GCA_017399665.1 Clostridia bacterium
GAGAATGAAAAAAACAAGAAAATTTTTAGTAGGTATAATGCTTTGTATAACCTGCGCATTTTGCGCTTTTATGGCACTTAAAGCGCCTAATTTAAAGGTAAGCGCAAGCGAACAAAAGGCGTTTACGGTTCAACCCACCGGCAGTATTAGAAGCGTGGGTAGTGCTCTGCAGGTTAAATGGGAAATCAATTTTGAAGCAGACGAGTTTAATATTTTATATTTTGACGTAAATATTCCCGACTGGGCTCAATTGCATAATCAAGCATATAACTCAGGGGTAAACACTTACGCTTTTACCTGTGATGAAGAAATTATTCATAAGTTTAAAATACAGGCGCTTATCGGTGGCGAATGCGTATTAGAAAGTGAGGTATTCCAAATTGAATGGACTAACGTACCTTTAATTAGCTTTTTACCTAACGGCGGTAGTGGGGAAATGCCCGTTCAAAAAATGGAAGCAAGTCTTTTCGGTCTTCCAAATACTACCACCTTTACCGCGCCTGAAGGCAAAAGGTTATACGGCTGGGAGATAGACGGTGAGATATACGCCGCACCTTCCGTTATAACGGTAACGAAATCAGTAGTTGCAACCGCCGTTTGGAAAAAGGAAGTGCAATTACCCATCGTTATAGACGGAAGTAGCTTAATAGGTAAAAAATATCCCTCTGAAGCCAAGCTTGGAGCGTTGTTACAGGATACGGAAGAATATTATTTTTGTGATACTGCTTGCTGTAATATAGAAGTGGAAAGCGACGAGTGGTATGATTCTGAAACAGATGAAAAGGTTAGCACCTTTGAAGATGGTAAGTATTATTATTACCGTTTGGGAATACATCCTCGCTCAGATTATATGCTTCCTAGTCCAAACGAAATCAACAAAGAAGAAGATGGGCTTATTCAAATTTCATCCGTTGCTTGGTTAGAAACAATGGAATATATGCTTGCCGATGAAAACCGTATAAACAATACGTACTGGGTGCATTGTACAATTATATTTGATCAAAGCAGGGGTATTACTGCTTGGCAAGATCAAACGGGTGAGGTGCTTGAGTCTATTACGATAGACGGCTCTTACTTAGTAGGCTTAAAAGAACCAAAGGAAATGCCTGAAGAATTGATCACCAGTGAGTATTTTTACCCTTGCGGAGATAATTGCGATTGCGGTCAAAATGAATTGTTTGATAGTAATTCGTGGCACGATATTAGTGATGAATGCCCTGCAACCTCTTTCATAAATGGTAAGCAATACGCTTATTGTTTACTATTGCATTTAAAAGAAGGTTACGTTTTACCGGATTCCATTTCTGAAGATTACGTAACGATAACGGGTGTTACTTGGGCGTATAAACTGACACAGGGAATGCAGAACATGTGCTTATTCCTGGGAGGTATTTTGTATAATGAAGAAACGGGTATTCCCGGCGTTATGCACGAATGCGAGCTTGATCATATAAAAGCGGTTGAAGCAACCTGCACCCAAAACGGTAAGAAGGAATATTACAAGTGTAAAAATTGTTATAGACTTTACGAAGACGCAGAGGCAACCATTCAAATCACGGAAGATATTGCTACTTGGGGTATTATTTCCACAAGCGGTCACCAAGAAAGTACTGAATGGAGCTACGATAAGAACGGACATTGGATGCCTTGTGTAAATTGTACCGAAGTAAAGTATAACGAGGGCGCTCATACAGATAGTAATGCTAACGGCAGTTGTGATATTTGCGGTTTTAAAATTATTACCGAAGAAGCGCCTAAAGGACTTTCCGGCGGTGCTATTGCAGGCATAGTAGTTGGCTGCATTGCGGTAGCTGGTATCGGTGGATTTTCAGTTTTTTGGTTTGTTATCAAAAAGAAATCTTTTGCAGATTTAATTACTGCTTTTAAAAGAAAATAAGGCGATGCACAAACAATGGTTGATTTTTTTAAAGGGATAAAATTACTTTAGATAAAAACTAAAAGAAGTTTTAGATGCGAGTAAGAGGCGGCATTTGTAAATTTTTGCAAGGAAGCGTACTTGCCGTACGTGGGAATTGTAAAAATTTGCAAATAACAAACTATTACGAAGTATATAAAACTTATTTTATCAACCCTTTGTTGTGACAGAGCCAAAAATAATTTAAATTAGGCACTCCCCTTTCATATCTAAAGCAAGGGGCGGGCATATAAACAAGGAGGAGTTAAAATGAAAAAAACATTTTTATCAACACTTACGGTTTTACTTATTTCACTTTTTGCTTTTTCGTTTATAGGC
>JAFQBR010000124.1 GCA_017399665.1 Clostridia bacterium
AGTTGCGCTCCCTGCGGTTAAAAACAAAACGCCGAGTTTGACACGCTTGCATCTAAAACTTATTACATAAGCTTTATCTACTTCGTTATTGGCATAAAAATTTACGTTTTGGCTCAGTTACGTACGATAGTTGCGCGTCTTTCGCCAAATCCGCATTTTTAAGCCACAACTTGCATCTAAACCTTATTTACAATAAAACTTGCTATTTTAGAATATCGGCAAAAGCTTGTGCTTGCCTTTGGTTGTGAATGTAAGAACAGTTTTTTTATTTCGTTATAAATTATAAAAAGAGGGGGAGCGGTTTTTTAAATCGCCAGTTTAGGGGAATGAAAATTAAGCAAATTAAAAAGAGTTATAGTGAGGTTATGGCTTTGCCGCAAGCTAAACACTATAACCCAAAAAGACCGGGGTGGCTTTTTCCCACTCTTGTAAGACTTCTTTCTGTGGGTGTTTTAAGAAAAACGCAGTTCGAATATTCCACAGATTATGCAGAAATTTTGGATAAAGGGCCTTGCCTAATTCTTATGAATCACAGCTCTTTTATAGACCTGCAAATGGCATCCAAAATACTTTATCCAAGAAAATACAATATTGTTTGTACAACGGACGGATTGGTTGGTAAAAAATGGCTTATGCAAAGGCTTGGCTGTTTTCCCACTAAAAAATTTGTTTCCGATATGACGCTTATTCGTGATATAAAGTACGCGCTTAATAACGGAACTCACGTGCTAATGTATCCAGAGGCAGGTTATTCTTTCGACGGCAGAAGCACTCCGCTACCAAAAAGGCTGGGCGCGTTTATAAAAATGCTTAACGTTCCCGTTGTAACAATTATTACAAACGGCGCTTTTGCTTATCAACCGCTGTATAACGGGCTTATTAAAAGAAAAGTAAAAACAAGCGCTCACGTTAAATGCTTGTTTACTAAAGGTCAAACGCAAAAGCTTACAACAGAAGAGCTTTCTGCAAAAATAGAAGAAGATTTTTCTTTTGATAATTTTAAGCATCAGCAAGAAAACATGATAAAAATAGACCACCCAAAACGTGCGGAAGGTCTAGAGCGTATTTTATATAAATGTCCGCATTGTAAAACGGAAAATAAAATGGTGGGAAAGGGCGCAGATATTGAGTGTAAAGAGTGTGGCAAGAGCTATACTCTTACCGAATACGGCTTTTTAAGCGCTAAATCGGGCGAAACGGAATTTAAACATATTCCCGATTGGTTTGAATGGCAACGCGAAGAGGTAAAGCGCGAAATTATGCAAGGCGAATACTTGCTTGATACAGAAGTTAGTATTGGGCTTATGGTGGACTACAAGGGGCTTTATATGGTTGGCAAGGGTAGGCTTATGCATAACAAAGAAGGCTTTATGTTAACGGGAGCTAAGAATCAGTTAAACTATACTCAGCCTGTAATGGCATCTTATACCTTAAACTCTGACTTTTTCTGGTACGAAATTGGCGACGTTATAGGTATTGGTAATAACGACTGTTTATATTACTGTTTCCCGCCAAAAGGCGTAAGCGTTTGTAAGGCAAGACTTGCAACCGAAGAACTTTACAAACTAGCAAAACAAAAATAATTAAATAAAAAAAGCCTGTTTTTGCAGGCCTTAGCAAAATAATAAAAACCGCGAAAGGTGCGTTAATCGACCTATATCGCGGTTTTTTTATTTATTTTATTTCAAATCTTCAACAAAATATGCGTTAGTGTAAGCGTGTTTACCGTATTTGTCTGTTACGGTTATGCGTACGTATAAATCATTGTCTTGAACGCTAAACTCTGCGCTGGTTATTCCTTCTTCACTTTCTGCATAACAAACTTCCGTTCTTCTGTGTCCCGTTACAAGAGCAATTTTATTTGCGCTAGAGCAAGCGATATGAATTTTTCCGTCTTCGTAGTAAAGGTCTAAAATTTCTGGACCTTCAGATGCGTAAAAATAACCCTTTGAAAGTGCGGTAGTAATTGCCGTATATTCAAGCTTTGGCGCTTTAATAACTGTAAATCCAACACAAGCGTCGCTATATGGAGAAGTGCTTGGGTGAGAGTTGTGGTTATCGTCTGTTGCAATACAAAAATGCTTTTTGCCCGTGCGTAAAATATCGTCGTAAACTCTTTCGTTATAGTCGTCGTATCCAGCAACAATACAGCTTCCGTTAATAATTTCCATTGCATCCATTTGATTATAATGTATGTAATCAGAATAATCTTCAATTGACCAAGTGGGGTGGTTATAAGTTACAAAAAATCCATTTTCCCTTGCCGTTTTCATCATATCGTTTATACATTCCGGCGTGTAAGAGCGAACGTAGTCGGGTAGGTTTTCATCAAACTTTAACTGATCCCTAAACTTAGGTGCGTTGCCGAATAAGTACCATTGACGGTGATAGCAAACCTGCGTTAAATTATCTGGCTTTAAAGCAATAAGGCACATGTGGCAGGTTTTTATATCACTAAATGGCGTTGGTGTAGGTTTTGCTTGGTTAATTTCCATCTCGTAGCCGTGAAGGGCAAGGAAGTTTTCGTCGTCTAAATCGCTATGCGAAAGTAAAATATCGTGGTCTGTATATGCAATTACGGAATAGCCGTTTGCCTTATATAAATTTTTTACTTCTTCGGGCGAAAGCTTGCCGTCTGAACAGGTTGTGTGACAGTGAAGATTAGCTTTGTAAAAGTTTCCGCTATTTGGCAATAAATATTTTTTCATAATACTCTCCTTAGGTTAGCAGTTTTGCCGTATATAATATTATCACAAATAAAAAAGATAATCAATAGTTATGTTAAAAAAGGTAAATTTTTGTTAAATAATTTTAGACTAGCTTAAAGAATAAAAACCGCAAAAGGCGAGTTAATCGACCTATATCGCGGTTTTTTGTTTTTTATTTTGCTGTTTTTGCAGTAATTTAACAAGTCTTGGTCGGTTATATCGCTGAACTAAAACAAAGTAGCCGTCTATACAAGCGCTTATTAGTGAGGTTATAATAAAAACCCAAAGCGCGCCGAAAAAAAGATAGGCAACAATAGGTAAAAAGCTTAACAAAATAATAATTTCATGCACAATTTCTGCTTGGCAGGTTACTTTAATAATGTTTTCCAAACTGTTTTTGCGTAAATCGTAGTTTTGTGGCGAGTAAGTTGGGGTATTACGCTTTAATTTTTTTATGTTTAGCGCAGAAAAAAGCTTTTCTTCCCACTTTTTAGGTTTAAACCATTTTTTAGTGTAATCAACGTTGTTTTTAAGTATTGCATTTACTGCATATCCTACTATAAGGCGCATAGCAAAATGATATAAAAAGGTTGCGCTAGTTATTAGCAAGCTTAAAAGCAAATCGCTTTCAGTCCATAAGTAAAAAGCAAGCAAAAAAATAAAGATTAGTCCTAAAAACAGGGTGACGTATTTCATTTTTTTAGCCATTTTTGTTAATTATTCCCCCTTTTTTATAGTTTAATCGGGTTTTGTTTAATCGTTTAATCCAGCAAAATAATCAACTGAAACTTCAAAAAATTTGAGCCCGAGCAATCAAGTTAGAAAGGGTAGGCTCTCTTAACCCATTTTCCCAAAGGCTTATTATACCTTTGCTAACACCTAACTGTTTTGCAAGCGCAATTTGTCCAATTTCCTTTTCTAAACGCAGTTGCTTTAATCTTTCAGAAAATTTATTTATGATTTTCATTCCCATATTTATTTTGGCAGGCTAGCCTTTTAATGTGTCAATTATCTCACAAAAGTAAGAAATAATACTTAATTTCTCACAATAGTAAGAGTATAATAATAACATCTTGCTCTGGCAAGAATAAAATAAGGGAGATAAGATAAAATGAAACAAAAATCACGCAAAACAAGCGTGATTTTTTGTTGTTTAAAATATCTTGTAACAAGTTGTTAAAAACACTTGCCGGTTTTGCAGTCAGTTGCTGTACCGCCTTTAAAGCAAACCTCATTAGGGCATTGACCGCTGTTTTCTATATCGCAAATATTTTGTACCGTTGTTTGGGCAATGTTTGCAAGCGCCTCTTCTGTTAAAAAGGCTTGGTGAGAGGTAACTATAACGTTTGGCATAGAGATAAGTCTTGCCAAAGTATCATCTTCCATAATATGTCCAGAAAGGTCTTCAAAGAAAAAGTCAGACTCTTCTTCGTAAACGTCCAAACAAGCACCGCCAACCTTGCGTTCCTTAATTGCGTTAAGCAATGCCTCTGAATCTACAAGCGCGCCCCTAGATGTGTTTAGAATAATTACACCTTTTTTGCATTTAGCCAAGGATTTTTCGTTAATAACGTGCTTTGTTTCTTCCGTTAGTGGGCAATGCAAAGAAATTACGTCGCTGTTTTTAAACAGGGTATCAAGATCAACGTAAGTAACCTTTTCGCCGTCTGCAACCGCAGGGTTTGGAAATTTATCGTAAGCCAAAACTTTCATGCCAAAGCCCTTGCAAATATTAATAAACACTTGGCCAATTCGCCCTGTACCAATAACGCCAACAGTTTTGCCGTAAAGGTCAAAGCCCGTCATGTTGGCAAGGCTAAAGTTAAAATCGCGCGTGCGAATGTATGCCTTGTGAATTCTTCTAATAGAGGTAAGAAGTAGCGCCATAGTATGTTCTGCAACCGCGTACGGAGAATATGCTGGCACTCTTACAACGTGTACTTTGCCAAGCGCGTGCTTTACGTCCACGTTATTAAAGCCAGCGCATCTAAGCGCAATAATGTTAACACCGAATTCTTGCAATCTATCAATAACGGTTGCGTTTATGCTGTCGTTAACAAAAACGCAAACACAGTTATAACCCTTTGCCAAATAAACGGTGTCTTCGGTTAGTTTCGTTTCGAAATATTTAACGGTAAAGCCCTTTTCCTTAACGTATTTATCAAATGAAGCTTTATCGTAATTTTTAGCGTCAAAAAATGCTATTTTCATAAAAAATACTCCTTGCTATTCACATATTTTAGTGTGCGCAATAGCTTGTTTTTTATAACCTGAAAGTGGTGGTAATCGACTTATACGCCCACTTTTTAACTATTTTGAGGATTTTTTAAAAGGTTTTTTGCCTTGTTTTGGCTTAGAAAAAGGCGCGGTTGTTTTTTTGCCTTTTGTTCCCGTCTTTGTAAAGGCGGACGGAGCGGATTGCTGGGTGGAAGAAAAATCTTCTACTAGGCAGTTTTTGCCCTTACCAATAAGGTCGTATCTGCCAGCCTTTTTTAATGCGGAAAGTACAAGCTTTCTGTTTTCTGGGCGGAAGTATTGAAGCAACGCGCGTTGCTCGGCCTTTTCTTCTGCCGTTTTAGGAACGTATACCTCTTCTAATGTATATGGGTCTAGACCGGTATAGAACATAGCGGTGGAAATTGTGCCGGGGGTGGGATAAAAATCTTGTACTTGCTCGGGGTGTAAGTTTTCGCTTTTTAAAAATAGCGCAAGCTCTATCGCGTCGTTGACGGTACTACCGGGGTGGGAGGACATAAGGTAGGGCACTAAGTATTGCTTTTTATTAACTTGAGCGGTAAGCTCGTAAAAGCGTTTTTTAAAGGCGTTGTATACCGAAAGGTTGGGTTTTCCCATTCTTTTTAAAACGTTATCAGAGCAATGCTCGGGCGCAACCTTTAACTGACCGCTAACGTGGTGCTCGACAAGCTCTTTAAAAAAGCTTTGGTCTTTATCGGCAATAAGGTAGTCAAATCTTATACCCGAACGGATAAATACCTTTTTAACCTTTGGTAACTTGCGAAGCTTTCTTAAAAGATCTAAATAATCGCTGTGGTCAACCTTTAAAGCTGGGCAAGGGGTTGGAGCAAGACACTTTTTATCTGCGCACATTCCCTTATTTTTTTGGCCTGCGCAAGAGGGGGCGCGGAAGTTTGCAGTAGGTCCGCCAACGTCGTGAATATATCCTTTAAAGTCAGGCATATCGGTAATTTTTTTAGCCTCTTCAATTACAGACTCGTGACTTCTTACACTAATAACTCTACCTTGGTGATAAGCAAGCGAGCAAAAGTTGCACGCGCCGTAGCAACCGCGGTTGTGAATAATAGAAAATTTAACCTCTTCAATGCCGGGCACTCCGCCAAGCGGTATATAAGAAGGATGAAAATCACGCATAAAGGGTAGGGCGTAAACCTCGTCCATTTCTTCCATAGTAAGTGGTGGGGTGGGCGGATTTTGTATAAGAATTTTATCGCCGTGGCGCTGAATTACCTTTTTACCGCGAACGCTATCGTGCTCTTCTTGCTGAATACGGCAAGCCTTTGCATAATCCCTTTTACCCTCTTTTGTGTTTAGTGAAACCCTTTCAAAGGAGGGACATTCCTTGCAAGGTCCAGCCTTATATTCGGTGGTCTTTACAGCATAGCAAGTACCTAAAATATCGGTAAGGTCTTTTATGTTTTCGCCTGCGTTTAATCTATCGGCAATTTCAACAACGTGCTTTTCCCCCATTCCGTACATTAAAAGGTCGGCAGTACAATCTAATAAAATAGATGGACGCACCTTATCATCCCAATAGTCGTAGTGCGCAAAACGGCGAAGAGAAGCTTCTAAACCGCCAATGGCAATGGCTACGTCGCCAAAATATTTACGTATATTTTTGCAGTATACAATGGTTGCTCTATCCGGTCTAGCGCCTGCTTTACCGCCGGGGGTATAGGCGTCGTCGCTTCTTTTTCTTTTTGCTGCGGTGTAATGCGCAACCATACTGTCTATATTTCCGCCGTTAACTAAAAATGCAAGGCGGGGCTTACCAAATATTCGGTAATCTTCTTCACTTTTAGGCTGTGAAATTATGCACACCTTATAGCCTTTGCTTTCAAGCACTCTTGAAATAATAGCCGTGCCAAAAGAGGGGTGGTCTACGTAGGCATCCCCTGTAACAATAACAAAGTCAGGTCTATCCCAGCCCAGCTTTTGCATATCTTGTTTAGTAATTGGTAAAAACGGCATAAAACACCTTCCTATAATTTTTTGCTATTGTATAAAAGTGTGCCTATAAGTCGATTATCGGCAGTTTTTGCTTTATATTTTGCGTTTTTCTACAATATAATTATACTGTTTTGGCGTTTATTGTCAAGAAAATTTTAAATCTTTCGCTTAATAAAAAATAATTTACAAAATCCGTTAATTTAAGAGGCTTTTTACAAAATGCCATTATTGCGCGTTTTTTTTAACCTTTTTACAAGGTAAAAAGCGTTGACTTATGCGCGCGAAATATGTTATACTTATTAAGTATTTATTTAATTGTAATTAAAAAGCAAAAAATGCTTAATAAAAGTATACTTTTCTTTTTTATGCAAAAATCTCAGTTAAGGGGTAAAATTTAGATTTTTTATGACGTATAAACTGTAAAACCTGCGGGTTTTGCAGTTTTTTTTATGCCATTTTTTACTCTAAAAAAAGTATGCTTTTTTACAGCGGATAAATATTTTTGTTTAATTGGTAAAACCGTCGCCTTTTTAGGTCGGCGAAATATATTAACAATGTGAAAAAATGACATAACTAAAGGAGAATGGGCAATGTCAAATTTTAAATGCAAAATGTGCGGTAAGCCGTTAGAACTTCAAAACGGCCAAACCATGTGCGAATGCAAGGCGTGCAAATCAATTCAAACCGTACCAAAATTAGAAGGCGGTGTTCGTGAAGAACTTTATGCGCGCGCAGGCGAACTACTTTTCCGCCAAAAGTTTAACGAAGCAAGCGAAATTTACAAGCAACTTATTAGCGAGGATGCGACTGATGCCGAAGCGTATTGGTCACTTGTTCTTTGCCGTTTTGGGGTAGAGTACGTAGAAGTCCCCGTTACACACAAAAGAACACCTTTTGTTAACAATCCGCAGCCAGAGCCTATTTTTAGTGACACTAACTATAATCTTGCTCTTCAATATGCAGATTCTTACCAAAAAGTGATTTATGCTGAAGAGGCAAAAATTATCAATCAAATAAGCAAGTCTGCAATGCCAAGTGCTCCAGCAAATGCAAGTGCGCCTGTTAACGCACAGCCTCAAGCGCCCGTTGCCGAGCCTGAAACGGTTGCAACCGCTCCCGTTGCTGAAAGTAATCAGCCTCAAGCACCCGTTGCAGCACAACCTCAAAAGCCCGCGGTTGAAAATGCTCAGAACAACGCAGCTGTAAACACCGACGCGCAATCAACAAGCAAAAGCAATCTAGCTAACTCTTTAAGCGAAACGGAAAATGCTGAAATTTATTTAAAAGCAACTACCGCTATGCGCTTACACAAATATGACGAAGCTATAAAGCACTATCAACAGATAGCGGAATATAAAGATAGCGCAAGCAAAATTGAAGAATGCAAGAAAAAGATTGCAGAAGAGGGCGGCGCTACTTACGATTTAGCATGCAGATTTTTAAAGAAAGGTCAGTTTGCTCAAGCAGAAAGCACCTTTGCCTCACTTGGCGACTATAAAGATTCAAAACAGCTAAAAGAACTTGCCCACAAAGAGGGTATTTATGCTGCTGCTCTTAATTTAATGGCGCCCAAGACCGCCAGCGCAATCGCTTTAACAAGAGCGGTTGAGCAATTAAAGAGCATTAGCGGATTTAAGGATGCTGACGCAAAGCAAAAAGAGGCTAAATCAAGATTAGAAATGATAGAAGCTGCGCAAAAAGCGGCTGAAGA
>JAFQBR010000125.1 GCA_017399665.1 Clostridia bacterium
AAGGTCTAAATATTTCATAAAGCCCTTTTCTACGGGTACTTGCTTTCTGATTGCGCTTTCTATTCTATATTTAGAAAAAGTCATTATGCCTGCTTTATTCGCACCGTGTGGCTCGTTAAATGGATATAAAATATAAGGCGAGTCGTAATTTTGTGCAAAAACGTAAGAGTACGTATCGTGAAAATTATATAAAAATTTTCTTTGGTCTATTTGATAGCTTCTAGTAGCCTCGTAGTCAACCTCTTGATAACAAATAAAGTCAAACCCTTTTTTAGTATATTTTGTTGCGGCTGCACTAACCCTTTCTTTAATCCCATCAAGATTTTTTTGAACGGCATCCTCAGAAAAACCGCGAGAATACTTTCCACCATCCATAAAGAAAGAATAATTGTCGCTGTAAGCACCAAAACCAATATTCCAATTTAGCATAGTGTATTCCGTACTAGTGAGTAAGGTATCTTGTGTTTTATTAACGGGTGGTAATGATAAATTATCGTTTATACGATAAAATGAACCAGCGAAGTAAACAACGTAACCACTAACTAATACTATAACAGAAAGCAAAACGATAAGTGCCGTTTTGCCAATAATTTTTAAGGTTTTTTTCTTATTTGCCATAACGATTTCCTTTTTTAAATTTCCTTAATTATAATTATAAACTATTTTGGCTTATTTTTCAATCAATTTATAACGATTAATCAAATAATATTCCTTTTTGTATACATTACACGCACGCGCGCGTGCGCGTATATATAATAATGATAAAAAGACTTGCGCCTGCTTTTTTCTTACTTTATATAGAATTTGTTGAATTTTTTAACAAAAAGTAGCCTTATAGGTCGATTATCGGCACTTTCAGTATAAAAAAAGCCAAAGGTTTTACCCAATGGCTTCTATTACATACAAGTTATTCTTCAAAATCATTAAAATAATCTTTGTTAAAAAATTCCGATAACGTTATCCCTGCACCTTGACAAAAAGCCTTGATTGTAGAAACCTTTGAGCATTTTGTTCTACCCTTAATTAAGTCGTAAATAGCAGAGGGCGATTTTCCACCGCTAAGTGCAGTCTTACAAACGTTTATATTCTTTTCTTTACATATTTCTTCAATTCTTTTAATTATAGCATCATTAATATTCATACAGTCACCTTTCGTGGAATTCCTTATTGGTACTCCACGAAATTATTATATGAATTTTTAATCTTTTTCTCTCGTGGTATTCCACGATATTGACTTGTTTTAATATTTTTAGTATAATAATTTGCGGTATAGTACGAAACTTGCGTATGAATATGCTGTAAAGAAAAAGAAAATAATTATTAATTTGTATCAGCAATAAAATATAAAATACAGGGCAATATGTCGATTATCGGCACTTTCAGTATAAAAAAAGCCAAAGCGGAAATCCGCCTTGGCTTTTATTTTTTATCTTAGTATTTGTTACGTTTTACGTAAGAAGTGTGTAATACTTCGTGAGCTTTATGGCTACCGGGTTTACCAAAGTAGTCGTTATATAAAGTTGTAACAACGGGGTTTTCGTGGCTCTTTCTTACTTTGCTGTTAGCGTCGATATTGTAAAGAACGCTAGCACGTAAAGCGCGAATATCTGTATTTCTGCGAACGAATGCAGATTGGATGGGTTGGCCACCACCGTTTACGCAACCACCGGGACAGCCCATGATTTCGATAAACTGATATTTGCAAGTACCGTTTTTAATCTGTTCGCAAAGTGCTCTTGCATTTTCAAGACCGCTTGCTACAGCAACGCTTACTTCTAAACCACCAACTTTATATGTTGCTTCTTTAATACCTTGAGTACCGCGAACTTCAGTAAAGTCAACGCTTTCAAGCTTTTCACCTGTGATAGTTTCAACAGCAGTTCTTAAAGCAGCTTCCATAACGCCACCTGTTGCGCCGAAGATAACGCCAGCACCTGTGTATTCGCCAAGAGGAGCGTCAAATTCGCCAGC
>JAFQBR010000126.1 GCA_017399665.1 Clostridia bacterium
TACCCGCTATAACGTCAAACTGAATTAAACCAACAACGTTGCTTTCATTTAAGTATTGAGTCGTGTGTTTTATTCCAGCAGGAATAAAACAGGTTTCCCCTTCGTTTACGATAAATACTTGGTTGGTTTCTAAAAAGGTATAAGCAATTTTGCCTTTTAGAGTATATAAAAAGGCGTTTTGCGGTCTGCCATCATTAAAACTGTTAATAAAGTTTTTAGGTCTTGAAACTTGTAAATAGCTAAAATTGTCAACTAAATAGGGCAGTCTCAAATCGTATAGTTTTTTCATAAAAATACCCTTATAATTAATTGTAACTTTATTTTAGCAGTTTTTAAAAAAATAATCAACTATTATTTTGGCAAGCTTGCAATATACCTTTTAAATAACCTATAGCAAACAATCTACCCATACTGTCATAGCCGGCAAATTTACTGTCTTCACCTGCCATAGTGGGAACGTGGTCAACTCGAATTGGAACATCTATACCGTTTCTAATGTATGTTCTCATAATATCAACCATGTCGATATCGCCGTTGTCGTGGAAGGTTTCACGGAAGTGCGTAGGGTTACCTGTTGTATTTCTAAAGTGAACAAACTGTATTTTTTTTGCAAACTCTTCTATTACTTCGGTTAAGTTTTCGCCCATAATAAAGAAGTTTGCTTGGCACATTGTTAGACCTAGATAATCACTGTTAACGATGCTATACAGGGCTTTTTTAATATTTTCACGGTTGGTAAATATGCGTTCTACGTTGCCAAGCCTTTCAAGTGGTGGATCGTCTGGATGTAGTGCTAAAATAATACCGTTTTTTTCGCAATGGGGAATAACCGCCTTAATAAAATATTCGTAATTATTCCATAATTCTTTTTGGGTGATTGCCTTATCGCAAGGTGTGTAATCATCTAAATTGAATTCGGTAACAAAAGCACCACCGCGCTCTGGAACTTTATTTGAAGTTCTTGTCCAGCCAACGTGAGCCATAAAATTAAAGCAGATTTTATCGATATGTAAATCTTTCATTATAGGCAACATTTTTATTACCTTTTCAATGCTTTCATCTCTTAAAGAATCACCTGCTTTAATATGGTCGTGCACGCAGTTTGGCATGGGCTCTATTATTACGGGTGTAATTCCAAAGTTGGTAAAGCGGTCGTATACCGTTTTCCAGTGGCTTTTATTAGTTAAGTCAAAGTCGTCATCTTCTGGAAGTCTAATTACGCCGTGCTTTACTCCCGATTGAATGGCGTAATCCCACGTTGCATCCTTTTTACTTCTAAAATAATCTGTTAATAGCATACTCGTTATAATTAAATCCCGCTATGTGAAAGGAACCCGCCGTCAACAGGAATGGTTATACCAGTAACGAATGAAGCACCGTCATCACCTAGTAAGAAGTGTAACGTTCCAAGAAGATCCTCTGGGTTACCGAAACGGCCTGCAGGAGTGTGTCCAATAACGTTTTTACCACGTTGAGTAAGCCCTTCTTCAACCGTTCCTAAATAAACCTTGCTACGTTCGTTTACGAAGAAGCCAGGAGCTATAGCATTTACGCGGATATTTGCTTTCGCAAAATAGGTTGCAAGCCATTGAGTAAGATTAACTACCGCAGCCTTGCTCATAGCGTATGCAGGAACTCTTGTTAGAGGTCTGTAACTATTCATTGATGCAAAGTTGATTATTGATCCCTTTTTAGCTTCGGTCATATGTCTTGCAAAAACTTTAGAAGGAATAACAGTTCCCATAGTGTTAAGTTTTAAAACTCTTTCAAAATCTTCCATTTGTAAATCAAAGAAACCGCGCATATCTTCAGGCTTATTTGCAGTTAGCTCAACGTCGTCAAAATAAACATTTGTGGTCATTGCTTTGATGTTATTTCCACCCGCACCGTTTATTAAATAGCGGCATAAGCCCCATTCTTTTCTAATTTGATCAGCAACCGCCTGCATAGAGCTTTCATCAGTAACGTCGCAAACGTAGCATTTGCATTCACCGCCAGCCATTCTAATTTTTTCTGCAACTTGTTCAATTCTTTCTAAGTTCCTGTCAAGTAGAGCAACGCGTGCACCTTTTTTACCTAAATCTTCTGCTATAACAGAACATAGAGTGCCAGCAGCGCCGGTAACAACGGCGATTTCTTTGTTGTAATTTTTCATAATAATATCTCCTTAATCTTTATACTTAATATTTTAATAAATAGCAGTTAACGCGCTTATAGGGCGGTTTGTGTGTCGTTTGGATCACCATTGATGGCAGCGTCGTATTCGGCAGACCAGTCTAAATCCCTATATTTTTCACCGCGTGGATCGGTTTTTATCCATTCGATAAGCATATCTAACATTTCAACTGTCCAGGTATTTCTATCTATCTCTGCAGTTGTGAATTTGTTTTGAGCAATCATTTCAAAACCAAAATCATCTTTAACGTGAGTTTTTTGTGCGCCTTCAACAACTTCTTGAACAAGATGCGCAGGAATAAATAAAACTCCACCGCCAGCGCCAAAAACAACGTCTCCGGGCAAGCAAACGGCACCGCCAAAATGTGTTACCGTGTTGTAGCCTGTCATGACGAATTCGCGTATAGGCGTTGGGTCTATTCCGCGGTAATAAACTTGAACGTCTTCAACCTTTTTCATTTGTTCTATATCTCTAACGCCACCCCAAATAACTGCGCCACCAGTTTTTGTTTTTGTGCGAAGAGCAGTAGTTAGGTTTCCCCCTAAGAAGGTTCCCTTATAAATTTTGTCGTACATATCGCAGACAATAACGTCTCCTTCAACTAGGTTATCAACAACCCATTGGTTATAGTTACCGCGTCTACCTTCTTCTGCCCCCTTTTTAAAGGTTAATTCGTGTAAATCAGGTCTAGTTGGGCAGTAATTACAGGTAACGGCTCTGCCAACCAATTTTCTTCCATCGTCATGTAGGGGTATAAGGGGAGAGAGTCCGCCACCTACGAATTGATTTATATAGCCCTTTACAAAAATGGGCTTCCAAACTTCTTCCAAGGTCATTTTTTTAAGTTCATCTAAATATTTTTGCTCTACGTACGGTCTTCCGTCGTCCATACGCTTACCTGTCCATAACGGAGTTAAAGCAATAATTTCATCTCTGTCGTTAAAATGCATATTTTATTCCTCCAAAATTTTTTTTGCGTTTTCGTAAGAGAGTTTTTTAACAATCGCTACAAGTTGATTTTCATCTGCATTAAATTGATTGCTCTCAATCTTATCTGCGAGCCATTGGCAAAGCATTCTACGATAATAATCGTGGCGCACAAAAGATAGAAAACTACGCGAGTCGGTTGTCATTCCTATAAATTGTGATAGCACTGAATAAACGGAATATTTATCGAAAAATTCACGCATTCCTTCTAAATGGTCGCACCACCACCAAGCTGGACCTTGCGATACTACTGATGGTACTCCGTCCTTAGAAAATGAACCGCTTAAAGTGGCGATAATCGCGTTATAGGCAGGGTTTAGTGTGAAAATAACTGTTCTGCAAAGGCCATTTTTACATTCTATATCATTAAGTAATTTGGTTATACTTGCAATTTCAAAATCATTTCCAATTCCTGCAAAACCGCCGGCAGGTCCTGCGAGGGATTTTAGCCTATCACTAGTTTGCCTGAGTGCACCAACGTGTAAAAGCATTGTAAGGTTTTTCTTACTGTAAATGCAACCTAAATTAAACAAAATATCACTTTTTAAAGCCTCGCTTTGTTCTTTCGTTAGGGTATTGCCTTGCACTGTAAGTTTAAAGTAATCTTCTTCTTTTTGGCCTTTTGAGTATCTAAATCCATTATCTAAAGCGTGGTCGCAAAATTTACAGCCTAAGCTTTTAAAATAATCAATTCGCATTTCAATCGCTTTATAATAATCGTTTAGAGTTGAAATTTTTATATTGGTGAGCCTTTCCAGCTTTTCAACAAATAGTTTATTAGGTGATAAAATATCGTCAGCGCGAAGAGATGGCGCGAAGTTTGGAGTGCTTGCGTAGAAGCAAACGTCATCGCAAATACTAGCGCAAGGAGCTGAATATTCAACGTTAAAGCGGTTCATAAGTCCATATACGGTATATTCTTCATCTTGCAGTTTTTCATTGGTCAGTTCCCAAATTTTAAGTGCGTTGGTTTGATTTATAGGTAAATCAATACCAAAAACATTTTGAAATTCAAGAAGCGACCAATCATAAACGGGTGTTCCAACCAGTGTAGGAAAAACCTTGCACCAAGCAAGAAATTTATCGTAGTCGCAACTATTTCCAGTTATATATTTTTCTTCAACGCCACAAATACGCATAAGTCTATGCTTGTATGGATCTGGAATAATCCATAATTGAGTGATATTTTCAAACCTTCTATTATTTTTTAAGTCCTCTAAGCTTAGATGATTGTGATAATCAATTATGGGCAAATGCTTTACGCTTTGGTAAAGTTTTTTTGCAAGATCAGAGTGTAAAATCATTTCTTTCATGTTAGCCCATCCTTTCAAGCTCTATTAAAAGTAGGGCGTTGTTGCTGAAGGATAGAGGAATTTCACCGCAACCGGTAAAAATTGCTTTATATTGGTTAATGGGTGCAATATTTCCTTCTTCTTGTAAAATTTTAATCTGCTCGCTGTCGAAAAGGTCACCCCAGCCTTTTGATTTTGCTAAGTTGTATGGGTTGGTGTTGTTTTCATCTATTTGCCAAATTTTTACGTTGTAATCTCCGTTAACACCTTGTAAATTTAAGCAATCGTTAACGCGTGGTAAATTTTTGTCAAAATTTTGTGATGCGTAAGAAAGAAGTATTGCATAATTTCCCTTTTCATCCTTGGTTGCTAAAAGGTCAATATCGCTATTATCGGTAGTGCTATCTACCATAACACTTTTAAGCTTAGCAGTTATGACGTATGCGTTGTATATTGGTTTTTTAATAAAGTTTAAGGTGAAAAAGTTTCTAAAGCCCGAAAAGTCAACTAGCATTTCGTGTTGACCTGAAAGGCAAATCATCATTTTGCTAACCGATACTCCTGCTTTAACGTATGCAGTTATCATTTTTCCAAAATAAACTGCAAAACGGCTATCCTCTCTAAACATTAATTCAGGGCACTCGTCGCGGTTAAAAAATCCCTGAGTTGCAGCACCCCATTCGTCAACTATAATTTCCTTTCCTTCTGGAAATACTTCGTTTATAATTTTTAAATGTTCTTCGTGCTCTTGCAAGGTGTTAGTTGCACAAAGTGGGCGCGTATTGTTTGCAATTTTGGGCGGAGTGCTTCCGTAAGTGTGGATTGAAATAAAGTCAAGGCGTATGTTTTCACGCTTGGTTGTAAGTAAAAATTCCTTTAAAAAATAGTTTAAATCGCCCGCAACAGAGGGCCCGCCAATTTTAAGTTTATCGCTCACGCGCATAACACCGCTTGCAAAGCCTTTGTAAAGCTTTACGTATTCGGTATATCTTGCAATTTTAGCTTCGGGCGAATAATCTAAATCGCTTAAAAAGAAAGGCTGAATATCAGGTTCGTTATAGCATTGTAGATACCAAGAAGAAACTGTATCTAATCCATAGCGTTCAACGATATGCTTAGTATACTGATAGCACACTTCTTCCCACAAAGCGTAATCCTTTGGTTTAGACGTTGTTATCATTTTACCCTTATAACGAGTTTTGTTTTTAGAAACGTTGCTTTGAACGTTGGGTTTTTCCGCAATACAAGGGGGGATAAAGTTATAAGATAAAAGTATACCGAAGCCTTGTTTTTTCATATAATCAAGGCGAACGTCGTTAAGCGTAAAATCGTAAACAAATTCACCCTTATCGTTTATGCTTACTATATCTTCAAGCATTGTATACATTCTTACGGTATTGGCAACACCGTCGATTTTAACGTTGTCTAATATTCTTTTTCCCCAATCGTCTTCAATAGCATCGGTTGGGTGAAAGTGGATGTTATTCCAAAAATTAGTAATAGTTTTTATTTGTTTATTAGCATAAATTTCAATCATAATAATTACCGCCTTTTTTATGATTATAACAAATTATTTTTTTGTTTCAATATCGAATTTGATTATTTTTTGTACTATTCGAGCAATTTTAAAAAAGATTTTTCAAATTTGATTAAAAAGATGTTTCTTTATAATTAGCTAAAGCATTTTGAGATTTAGAAAAAGAAATAAAAAATGATAAGAAAAGACAAAAAAAAGATATGCTAAAATATTGTCTTTTTTTTGCAAATAATTATAATTGAAAGTAGGAAAAAGTTTTTGTTTAAAAAAAGGAAAAAAACTTAAATATGGAAAAGGTAGAACAACTAACTACTGCGGTAGAAAATAAACAAAAATCTCAGTATAAAATATTTAGCAAAAAGGAAGATTTACCTATAAGAATTTCTAACGGTTATCTTATGCTTTATATGATATCTGGCGAATGTAAACAAAAAATAAACGGTAAAACACATGAGTTTATTGAAGATGCTTACGTTTTAGTTAGACCAAATGAAAAACACGAAATAGTTGATATTGATTCAAACACCATAATTTTTAGCGTGCAAATTTGTAGTGAAGAAATGGATAAGATTTTATCATATTTTGGAACTAAAGTTAAATCTTACGTTAAAAAAAATAAAACCGTACTTAGCGTTTACGGCGATTTTAACGTAAAGTATAAAGTTGATGAAGTATACGAAAGAATACTAAAACACGGCGATGACGACGGAATTTTAAGACATTTATTTGCAATAGAAATCGTTACGGGAATTATAAGAAAAATGCACAGAAAACAAATGGCGGATGAAATTCCTGAAAGGTTAGTGCGCGCGCTAAACGAAATGCGAAAAATTGAAAATTTGCGTGAAGGCGTGCCTGCATTAGAGCGCTTAACCTATTATTCAAGACCGCAACTTTGCAGAATAATAAAAAAATGTTATGGGCTTACTCCGCTTGAATACGTAACTAACATAAGATTAAATTTTGCATATAATTTTATCAAATATTCTGGAATGGATTACGAAATAGTTGCTGAACATGTAGGGTATCAATCGACAAGCTATTTTTATAAGCTGTTTACGAAAAAATTTGGTATAACACCATCGAAATTAAGAAAGGAATCATTGAAAAAATAATATATAATAAATGCACTATCTAAAAAGCTATAAAAGCAATATGATAGTGCATTTTTTATTTACTAAATGATAAGAAAAAACCAAAAGATGAAAAGTTTAAATATTGAATTTTTAAGCGCATTATATTACAATTTATTTGAAGAAACAAAGTCTTATACTTTTATGCTCTTTGAAACTTGAATTTTATTATTTTTAGATATAAATTGTGTGCAAAAATAAGGAATTAAACGATGTCTATTTTTAAGCTTGAAAAACTTAATATATTATCTGCTAACTTAGGAAATGAAAGCTCTTTGCCTCCTATTGCCGTAAAATTAAGTTTAGGCGATATATCAAACGATTCTATTTTAGACGAAAACGATGGTTTATTTGTGAACTATGGGGCTGTGGAAAGCGCTTATCCTTATCGCTATCAAGATTTATACGATCGTAAATTGGAGTTAATAAAGTACGATTCGGTTGTGTTAGAAAATGATTACATAAAGGCAACTTTTATTCCACAATTCGGTGGAAAACTATGGTCGCTTATAGATAAAACTTCAAACAAAGAGTTATTATTTAAAAATTCTGTTGTTCGCCCATGCAACTTAGGCGTTAGAAACGCGTGGCTTTCTGGTGGTATTGAGTGGAATGCTTGTTTTAAGGGGCATAACCCTTTTACCTGTTCTCTTATTAACACAGCAAAAACATATTTAAAAGATGGAACACCCGTTCTACGTTTTTATTATTTTGAAAGAATAAGAGTAGCTATAGTGCAAATGGATTTTTTCTTGCCTAAAAATTCCAAAATGCTACACGTAAGAACAAGAATAACTAATCCTAATGATGAAGTTATACCAATGTATTGGTGGTCTAACGTTGGCGTTGTTCAAAAAGATGGCGATAGAGTGGTTGTTCCTGCAAATAAATCGTATACTGTTAATCTTGATAATCAACCAATCAAAATTAGCGTTCCTGTTTATAATAATATTGACGTAACCTATCCAAGCGCAAATCTTACTTCAAATGACTTTTTCTGGACCATTGATGAGAACAAACGCCATTACATAGCGCAGCTTGATAAAGATGGTTATGGGCTTTTTCAAACTTCAACTTCAAGATTGCAAGGAAGAAAAACCTTCGTTTGGGGGAATTCACAAGGTGGGGCAAAGTGGATGAACTTTTTAACTGCCGATAATGAAAGTGGTGCATATGATGAAATTCAATGTGGGCTTGCTCGCACTCAATATGAATGCATTCCTATGCCACCGAAAACTGTATGGGAATGGATAGAAGTGTATGGGGCACTTAATACCGATAAAAATTTAGTTCACGGTGCTTGGAATGATGCTCAAAAAGAAGTAGAAGGTGCTATAGACGAACTAATAACGCAAAAGGAATTAGAAGATTTATTAGAAGACACGCGCGAAATGGCTAAAAGCCCGGCAAAAGAAATTTTATTTTATATGAATGACGGTTGGGGGAGCTTAGAGTTATTAAGAAGAAAGCAAGAAGGAAAAAGCTTGCTTATGAACGATCACCTTGATTTTGGTGAAATTCAACCCGAACAGTCAACGTGGATTAATTTGCTAAAAGAAGGAACTGTTGGAAATCATTCTAAAGATGAAGTTCCTGATAGCTATAATGGTCAAAAAGAATGGATTAAAATGTTAGAACAAGCTATAAACAATAAGGATAAGCAAAACTGGTATGCTTATTATTTATTAGGAACGGCTTTAATTTCAAAAGATGAATTTATTCGCGCCGAAAAGTTTATAAAAAAATCAATTGCGCTTTGCAGTTGTGCGTGGAATAACTATGCTCTTGCAATAATATACAAAAAAACGGGCAGAAATAAGCTTGAATTTAAAAAAATGATGCTTGCTTATCAAATGCGTTCTAACGATTTATCTTTAGCAAAAGAGGTTTTACGCACTGCTTATGAAAACGGCGAAAGCAAAAGCGCAGTGGAAATTTATGAAAATGCCTGCGCAGAGGTTAAGGATAATAAGCGCTGTTTATTATATTATGCTTATGCATTGGCAAGAACGGGTAGAGTTAAGGAAGCTGAAGAAATATTGTGCGGAAAGGATGGTAAAACCTATTTAGTAGTGCCCGATATTCGAGAATGTGAGTTAACTGAAACACAATTGTGGTTTTATTTGCAAGAGCTTAAGGGCTTAAAAGCAAGTGATATCGGAGAGCCGCCAAAAGATCTTGACTTTAGAATGTTTACAAAAAGAGAAGGCTGGCTTGAATAATATGACTAACGAACAGATTGGAATGGTTTTAAGCATTTGCGGAATGCTTGTAACGGTATTTTCTTTTCAGTTAAAGAAAAAGGCGCTACTTTTGGCAATGCAAACGGTAGGAAGTGCCTTTTATTTGGTGTCTTACGTATTTTCAAACGGCGGAATAGCGGTTATATTGAACGTTATTTTTATTATTCGTAATTTTTTATTCATTACAGCTAAAGAAAATAAAAAAAGAGCAATGTTAATGTGTGTTCTTTTGTGGATTGCTTATTTTATTTCGTACCTTTGTTACGTTATTTTTACTCCACTTGCACTCAGTGAAAAATTATGGAATTTACTTCCTGTAGTCGGTTCGTTTTTTGGAACGTTTGCAATAACTAAAAGTAATGCAAATTCTTTACGAGGTTGGAAGTCTTTAGATTCTATTTCGTGGCTTATATTCAATATTCGCATAGGATTAGGGGCGCTTGGTGGAATTATAGGTGAAATATTTAATCTTGCCTCAATAGGTATATCAATATTGCGTTTTAGAAAGGGAGAAGGAATATTTGATGAAAAGGATAGATAGATTATCTGCTTTAATAGAGTGTTCAACAGCTAGCACGCCTACAATAGAAAGCCTTAAACAATATATAAATATGCTTGCACAGATGGGCTATTCGGAGTTGTATTTGGGATTAACAGATGCTTACAAAATTGAAACTGAACCCTACTTTAACTATATGCGTGGTGGATATACGACCGAGCAATTAAATGAAATAGATAGTTATGCAAAAAAGCAGGGAATAGAGGTTATAGCATCCATTCAAACGCTTGCGCACTTACATTATTTAAAAAAATACGGTCCTTATACCGAGCTTTTTGATACCGATCATATTTTATTGGTTGGGGATGAAAGAGTTTATGCTTTGATAGAAAAAATGTTTCAAACCATATCAAGTGGTATAAGCTCTAAAAAAATTCATTTGGGTTATGATGAAGCAAAGGGATTAGGAACTGGTAAATATTATGATTTACATGGAGAAAACGATCCAAGAGAATTGCTTTTGTGCCATCTTAAAAGGGTTATCCAAATAGCTGAAAAATACGGCTATACCTGTGAAATTTGGGCAGATACCTTAATGAATGAAAGAAAATCCAAAATTACGGCAAAGGAAATTAAGGAAAGTCTACCCGATAGCACGGAGGTTATTTATTGGAACTACTATCTTGGTGATTATAACAAACTTTGCACAGAGGTTGATAAACTTAAACGTCATGCAGATAAAGTAGGCTTTGCCGGCTCTGTTTTAAAGGCTTCAGGATTTGCGCCTTACAACCGCATAAGCATTCAAAATATATTAACTCAAATGCGCGTTTGTGCTGAAAAGGGGATAAGTCATTATATGGTTACACTTTGGACCGATAATGGCGCACAATGTAGTGAATGGGCTGTTCTTCCAGCACTATTTACTGTAGCGGAATATGCTAATGGTAATATTTGTTGTGAAGAAGAAGTGGATAAAAATAAATTTTTTGAAATAACGGGTTGCTATTACGATGATTTGAAAAAATTGGATTATTTGAATGATCCTTTTAAACGCAACCTGCCAACCCGAAATACTAACAGCTACTGGATATTGTTTGCAGATATAATGCTTTGTAATTATGATTTACTGCTTTCTGCAGGAGTTGGTAAGGCTTATAAAAATCTTGCAAAAGAATACGCAGAAAGTGCAAAGCGCAATGTATGCAAAGAGGTCTTTGAAATAACTGCAAAAATGGCGGAGATTTTGGCTATTAAAAGTGAAATAGGAGTAAATTTGCGCAAACTGTATAAAGAGGGCAACTTAGAAGGGTTAAAGAAACTTCAAGCTGAAGAATTAACCCTGCTTATAGATAAAATGAAGGAGTTCATACCGGTATTCAACAGATATTGGCTTAATCAACGAATGGGATTTGGGCTTGAAAGAAATCATTTATTTTTAGGCGGTCAGGTTGCAAGATATAAATACATTTACGAAAGGATAAACGAGTATTTAAAGCATGGAAAAAGAGTTGATGAGCTTGAAGCACAAGCTTTGCCACCAGTCTTTTTAAAAGATATAAGCGAAGATAATTGCATTGAAGTAGATTTAAAAAATATTTTAACTTATTGCGGTTTCTAATAAAATATAGACAACTATAAACTTTACGCGAGGATACAATATGAAAGCTTGGCAAAAGGTCAAAGATATAGGTTATGACGTTTCCTGTTGGTTTCATAATCTTAAAAGCAAACTTTTTAAAAACCGACAAAAGAAATCGAATTTTGGCACTAAAAAGAAAAGTCAGAGTATATTTGTATTTGCAATGCTAATAGTTCCGATAATTCACTTTTTAGTTTTTTGGGTGTACGTAAATTTCAGTTCAATAATGTTTGCGTTTCAAAAGAATACACCTACTGGCATAGTATTTACGTTAGAGAATTTCGAGTATGCAATAAAAGAAATTTTTAGGGAAGGCTCAACTATTTCAAGCGCGTTAAAAAATACGCTTGTAACGTGGTTTTTAGACAACGTAGTTATGTTTGCGTTATCTATTTTATGGTCTTGGTTTATTTACAAGCGCATAAAGGGGGGAGCTGTATTTAGAATAATATTTTACATACCTGTAATAGTTTCAGGTGCTGCTGTAACTACGATATTTACCTTTATGTTGCAAGCAAAAGGGCCTATTGGACAGTTATATCAAGCACTTTACCACACAAAAGAAGTCCCATCCTTTTTGTTAGATGAAAGGTACGCCATGAAAACGGTGTTAATCTATATATTTTTAACAGGGTTTGGTGGAAACATGGTACTGCTTTCGGGTGCTATGTCAAGAATTCCAAAAGAAATGATGGAATCTGCAATTATGGATGGCTGCGGAATGTGGCGTGAAATATTTAATTTCGTTATTCCACTATGTTGGTCAACACTTTCCACAATGCTAATAATAAGCTTAGCTGCTTTGTTTACCGCATCCGGTCCTATTCTATTGCTTACGGGCGGAGCGGGAAAAACATTTACCCTTTCTTATTGGATATTCTACCAAGTTAAGTTTTTAGGAAAATACAATCAGCCTGCGGCATTAGGTTTGATATTTACTTTTATAGGCATGCCTATAGTTTTAGGCGTACGTTGGTTTTTCGGTAAATTCTTTACCGATCTTGAATATTAGGAGGTGTAATTATGGCAAAAGATACTTCTATAATATTTAACCGTAGAACGACGGCTGAAAGAATATGGTTTATAGCCGCATTTGTTATATTCATACTCTATTCACTTTTGGTAATAGCATTCTTTGGTTGGGCTTTGAAGTGCTCGCTTATGGATCTTGATGAGTTTTATTATAATCCCGTAGCGTGGCCCACAAAATTACATTTTGAAAACTATAAAATTGCATTTGAAGTGTTGGAATATTCAAACACAACCTTCTTTGGGATGGTTATAAACAGTTTATGGTTTTCTATTGGTGGAGCAGTGTTAAACGTATTTATACACTGTTGTACCGGTTACGTTTTTGGCAAATATGAATTTTGGGGCAAAAAGTTTATGTTAAGCGTAGCGATTTTTACTATGATTATTCCCATAGTAGGTGCGTTACCTGCAAGCTATAGGCTTATTTGTGGAACGCTTGGTATTAATAACTCACCGTTATATTTAATAACAATGCTTGGCGGACTTGGCTCTAATCTTATGATTATGATGGCATTTTTTAAGGGTATTGATAGATCTTATGCAGAGGCAGCTTTTATCGACGGAGCAACCGACTGGCAGGTATTTATAAAAATAATGATTCCTATGGCAAAAGGACCTATTTTAGCAATTGGCATTATGGCGGTAATAGGCGGATGGAACAATTACACTACACCTATTTTGTATCTAGATAAAATGCCTACCTTAGCTTCAGGTTTATACTATTTTAATCAAGCAATTCAGTACGTTGACAATAAGCCAGCATACTTTGCCGGTGTTATAATGACTATGATTCCCGCATTAGTACTGTTCAGTATTTCAAGCAATAGAATTATGGGTAACGTAGTAATGGGTGGATTAAAAGGCTAAACGACTTTAGACTTACGATTTATAAATAAAAACTATTTATCGTTTGACACTGAAGTCTTAAAAAATATAAAAAAAAATAACGTAAAACGTTAAGGAGAAGAAAAATGAAAAAAGCTATCAAAAAAATATTTACCATGCTTCTTATTGCAAGCATCACTGTAAGCGCACTTGGTATTTTTGCAAGTTGTACAGGCAACAGCACAGAAGAAGATGCCAGTGTTACTAAAATTGCCCTAATCGAAAAGGGCTACGGAAAAGCTTTTTTAGAAGCTTTAGTTGAAGAATACAACAAAACGGCAACAACAAAGGTTGAAATTGCCGAATCTACAAGCTTTATGGATTACGTAGAAACCACTTTACTATCAGGTCCTAAAGCAAACGATATCGACCTTTATTTCTCTATTCAAGGTAACAACGGTGCGTTTGGTTATATCGCACAGGGTAAGGCAAACGGCTACGATTGTATTTTTGAAGATTTATCAGACGTTTACAGTTCAGTACCTGCAGGTTACGGCGAAGCGGGTAAGCCCTTTAAAGAAATGCTTAACGAGTATTTCGTTGAAGCTTCAACTTATACAAACGGCAAACAATACTTAATTCCTTGGGCAACCGGCGTTGAAGGCTTAATGTATAACACTGCTTTATTTGAAAAGTACAATTTAAGTGTTCCCAGAACCACCGATGAATTATTTGCACTTTGCGAATCTTTATTAGAAAACGGCAGCCCCAAGTATAAAAACAGCAAAAACATTGAAATTTATCCCTATACCTTCTCTGGTAAGGTTAACTACGGAATGTACTTAAACACCGTATGGTGGGCTCAATTTGAAGGCATTGATACTTTTAATAACTTCCTTGAAGGTAAGGATGCTAACGGCAACTTAACTCCCGAAATTTTTGCTCAAGAGGGTAGATTAAGCGCATACAGACATTACCATAAACTTATAAGCAAAGCAAGCGGTTATACCGACGTTAACGCAAACGGTAATGACTTTACTACTGCTCAAACTTCATTCTTAAAAGAAGAGTCATTTATGATTGCAACCGGTGACTGGGTAGAAAGAGAAATGGAATCAAGCTCTTCAAATATTAAAACTATAGAATTTATGCCTATTCCCGTAAACAGCGACATCATTGACGAGGGTAGTGCTCTTCCTGATCACTCTATTAAAAGCGATGCAGATCTTTGCGCAGTTATCGACTACGTAAACGGTAAAGCAGATACTCTACCTGCAGGCGTTACTCCAGCAGACGTTGATTTCGTTGCATCTGCAATGAGTATGTATATGACTGAAGGTGACGGACACGTTATGTTTATTCCTTCATATGCAAATCAAATCAATGGCGCAAAAGATTTTATTAAATTCGTTATATCTAAACAAGGTCAAGAAATAATGATTAAAAACGGCATGGGTAACAGAGTTCCTATGGATATTGATATGACCAAAATGGATGCATATAACTCACTTTCTCAATTACAAAAGTCAAAAATGACTATTATGGATGGTATAACCTACGTTGGTAGAAAATATAACAGTGCTATTACCTTTAACGGTGGACTTTCTTTATGGTATTCAGTTGATACTAATACATGTGATGCCTCATTCAGTATGAACACTAACTCTTCTTCATACAAGGATGCGTTTACTTACTGGCAACGCGAATGTGAATTAATGAGATCTCAATGGGATAACATTTTACAAAACGCAGGCATTAGATAATTTATAATACTTAAACGAGTTTAAACATAGTTTTTAAAAGAAAAATCAACTTAATTATAAGGAGGAAAAAATGAGAAAAGGAGTAAAAGCAATTATGAGCGCTTTGCTTGGTTTAACCATATTAGGCTCTGTGGCTTGTACTGGGGCTCAACCAAACAATCCAGGATCAAACAATCAACACGGTCCTGCCGAAAACTACACGGTATGGGCGGCAAGCACTGCTGAAAAGTTTAAGCAAGACGACTTTTCTAATGCAAAAGAAGGAAATATGCAAATTAATATGGAAGCGGTTAAAAATGAGTACGAATCTGCTCAGTTAATCATTTCTACGTCAGACGATATTTCATCTTATTATTTAGAAAAGAGTGATTTGGTTTGTGGAGAAAACAGCATTTCGGCATCAAACGTCCAAGTTTATAACGTGTTATACGTTGAGCTTTCTAGCGAAAGAGACTTGGCTAACTATGGTGGCGGGATTTATCCCGATGCATTAGTTCCTATCGAAAAGGCTAAAGAATATGGAGAATTAAAGGCTAGCGCAGATACTAACGTTCAATTATGGATAACCGTATATGTTCCAAAGGAAACGGTTGCCGGCGTGTATAATGCTAACTTTAAACTTACAATTGATGGGAAAGAGTTATCTGTTCCTGTTAGTGTTACCGTTTATGACTATACTTTAACAGATAAGAATAATGCGCCTTCAATGTTTACTTATCGTCAAGACAGAATAGGTGTCGGTGAACTTGACAATAGTACCGCGATGATGGAAAAGTATTACGATTATTTTTCCGATTATCGTATAATGCTTCAAGAATTACCTATTGAATCATTAACACCCACAGAACTAGCTGATGCGGTAGAAAAGTACTACGATCAAATGACAACATTCAGTTTGCTAAGCAGCAAGGGTACTATAACTACTAATTTTTCAAGAAACAGAGAAAGCATAAAGGCTCAAATTCTTGAACTCGCAAAGAGAAGTACTGCAGAAAAGAATCTTGTTTCTAAGGCAGCAATTTACTGTATGGATGAACCTAACGTTCAAGGTGATGACAGCGATAACGTTATCCAAACGGCTATAAACACAATGAATGATTGGTATGCAATGCTTAATGAAGTTGTTGCAATTATCTCTGCTGACGATAGTGGTGCTTATACAAACTTTAAAAATTATCCAGATTGGGAAAATCAAATTAAAACTATTCCTAATATCGTTCCGCATACCATTGGAAGTATGCAATGGCTTATAGGTAATGAAAATAAAGCAAAAGTTCAAGAATACTTAACTGCGCTTGAAACTATTTGCCCCGTATTTACAACTTTTGATGATGCAACGTATTATGATTTAATGGATTTGGTTGAAAAATACGATCTTAATCTATGGTGGTATGGTTGTACAAATCCACAAGCTCCTTATCCTACTTATCATATTGGCGATTTAAACCTATTATCGTCAAGAACGGTAAGTTGGCTACAAATGAAATACAACATTGGCGGTAATCTATATTGGGGTGCAGCAGGTTATGCAACAGAAGACGAAAAGACCTTTGAATATCCCGTAAACGTTTACAAATATCCTTATATGAAGTCAAATGGTAGATTTGTTGGTGGGGATGGTTATTTAACCTATCCTGGTGCAAGATACGGTATTTATGGGCCTATTCCTTCTATGCGCTTAATGTCTATAAGAGACGGTCTTGAAGATTACGAGTTACTATATGCATTAAAGCAAAAATATACAGATTTAAAGCAAACGTCATATACCGATTTAAACGTTGAAGATATGATGCAAAGATTTTATAATTCACTTTCTTATCGCGGTACAAATATGAACAGAGATGGTCAAAATGGACTTGATTTTGCTTCTTTACGCCGTGAGCTTGTAACTTCTATTATTGAATTAGGTGACGATTGTGAATTTGTTATTGGTTCAACTTCAATCGAAGAAAATAAAGCAACGGTAGTTTACTACGCAAAAGCGGGCTATACTGTAACTATTGACGGTCAAATTCAAACACCTAATAGTGGTAATAAATACGAGTACGTTTTAGATTTATCTATAAATGAAGATTTAACTATTAAATTAGAAAAAGAAGGTAAGGTTTACCAATATACAAAACATATAGGAACACCTTTAATTTCTCTTGTAACATTTGATAATTGGTCGGCAGAAAGCATTGCTGAGTACGCTGTAGTTAACGGTGGCGATGGTAGTGAAGTGTCTATTACCGAAGACTCTGCGTTAGGTGTAAAAGGTAAAGGTTTATACGTAAAAACGTTAAGCAAGTTTGTTGGCGACGATTATAAGGATGCAACCTTCAAACCATACGTAAAGATTTCGACAAAAGCATTTGCAGGTGAAAACAATATCGCAGATTTTTCTTATGTTAAATTTAAAGTATTTAACAATTCAAGTTCTGATATATCAGTAGAAATTAAACTTGAAAAGGGAAAGAAAAATTACTCAATTGGTACTTATAATCTAAAAGCAGGTGCAAATGAAATAATTTTAACGATTGATAGAATAGAATGGGCCGAACTTGCATCCGCAGAATATATTTCTGTTATATTTGAAAATGCGGGTAGCATTGATGCACCAGTTGGTTACGAAATAGTAATTGATAACCTTCACGGTAGTAAATAAACAAGGAGGTGCTTAATATGAAAAAAATATTTATTGTTTTATTAGCGGTATGCTCTATGGTATGTACTACAATTGGATTAACTGCGTGTGGCAATACATCGCAACAACCGGTTAAAGAAAAAATTGAAACAATAGTTTCTTTTGACGATTATAATGACGTTTTGCTTACTTTAAGAAAGCTTGGTAATAGCTTTGGCAGAACTGAAATCAATAAAGATATGACTTATATCACACAGGGAACAGGTTCACTTAAAGTTCAACCTGAAGGAGATTACGCCCATCCTGATAAAATACCTTATTTATTATTTGGTTTTGTAGGAACTAGTGCTAAAACCTGTGATTTTAGTAATTTTTCAACTGTTAAGTTCGATATCTACAATGCCGAAGATAAGGAACTTACTATTACTACTTCTTGGAAATTTCCTTCAAACAGCGGTGAAGAAGTATTTATTGAAAAAACTACTACTAAACTTTACCCAAAGAAATGGAGAACTATTTCGTTAGATATGGAAAAGGTTGTATATGAGTACAACGCGTCCATGGCTCTTGAATTGAAAATTGATTTCCACGAATTTAAAAAGAACAAAGAGGATACAATTAACACTTTTTATATCGATAATTTAAGGGGAGAAAACCTTGATTCTGAACGTAAAGTAATACAAGTTGTTGATTACCTAAAATATAATGCTTTACATTTAGAAGGCGAAAGCTATGATTTTGACGTAAGCTCGTTAAACGCTTATATCGGTAAGGCTACTGACGGCAAGGGCGATTCTACATCTTTAACTTACTCAGTACGTAAAGGTTACGGTAAAGACGGTGAGCTTGTATCTGCTAAGAATGGTAACGTTTACAGCTTAACAGAAGGTAAGTATACCGTTATTGTTAGCGATTCAAATAAGCAAGCAAGGGATAAAGAGGTTTACTTTGACGTTTACAATCCCACAACCCGTGGTGTTTACGACTTTGGATATTTATCAGACTTTAATAAGTTTAGTCCCGACGGCAGTCAAAACGAATCTTACATTAGCATTATAGAATTAGATGGGGTTAATACTCCCAACGCATATGAAGGCGCAACTAACTCACATGCAATGAAGATAATTATGCCTTCACCGCGTATTTATCCTGCATTCTATTTTGAACTTGGCAGAGAGTACCCCGCAAATACCGAAATTAGCTTTAAGGTATTTATCGATTTACCTCAAGAAGAAACGGTTATTAACCGTATGGAATTCTATCCCAGAAAGACCAGCGCTGCAGCCGTTCGTTCTACGGTAGGACTAACTGCATCCGATTACGGTATTTGGAAGGAAATCAGATTTGTTTTAGCAGAAAACACCGATACCCTTTGGGGATTCTTCCACTTTGCAGGTCTTAACAACACGGGCGTAGTTGCTTACTTAGATGATTTTGCAGTAAGCTCGGTACCCGTTGAGTTTGCAATTAGTGATGGCGGACTTACCTTTGAAAGTAATGATATTCATATTTCTCATTTAATTTCAGATGGTACCTTAAACGCAAGCAATAACCCCTCTATAAGAGAACGCGTTGCATACGCAGACGAGGGCATAGTTGCACCTAGCGAAAACAATAATTACGGTGCTAAAATCACAGGTCTTGCAGGACATATCTTCCCCGCATTTAGAATTGAATTTGGCGAAGTTATTAAAAAAGGTCAATTCGTTACCTTTAAGCTATACGTAAATGATGATCCTAACGACGATTATTACGTTAACAGAATAGCATGCAAGCCCGAACTTGGTGGCATAAGAAGCGGTGAGCTTTCACGTGCATTTATCAAGAGCGAATACAATAAGTGGATTGACTGTGCATTCAAGTTAAATAGTGATGCAGATTGCATTTGGGTATTCTATGCTTATAATACAACTAACCCCGAATTAGCAGACGGCGCATCAATTTATATCGATGATTGTAAAATTGCAAGTGCATCTGCAGATATTACCAGTGGTTATAGCTTTGAGAGCGAAGAGCCTTACGTGTTCGATGCTATTCCTAGCGGTGTAATTAATGCAAATTCTCAAAGCGGTTCAAGTAGTCGTGTGGCTTATGCGGATGAAAAAATACCTGCACCCTCTAGTGATAACGAATATGGTGTTAAGATTGAATCTGACCCCAACAAGGCTGCTTTAGCGTTTAGAATTAACTTTGGTAAGCAATTAAGCGCTGGCGATAAAATTAGCTTTAACATTTACGTTAAACAACCCGCAAGCGTTACCGATGCTTCTAAGCTTATGAGGTTAAACGCTAAGCCTGAATATACTGCTTCAACTGCAGCTCGCGGTAGCAACATGACAAGGGTATATAGCGGTGCATCAACGTCGTTTAAGTATGAAACTTGGTTAACCGTAACCTTTACTTTAACACAAGTAAATGCAAACGATCCTAATGGTATTTGGGTTGGTATGGAATATCCTGTCGGTATTACTAACTATTCGGGCGTTATTGCTTATATCGATAACGTGGTTTATACGAAACCTGAACAGTTTGATGAAACTCCTGCCATCGAAGAAGGCTATAATTTTGAAGACAATGCAAAATTAGATGATATGGTTTCAAGCGGTATATTGAACGCAAGTGCTCAAAGTGGTGCAATTAGTAAAGTAAAATATGCCGATGAGGGTATAACTACTGATGATGCAAATAAATACGGCGTTAAGATAGTAGCTGATGCTAGCATGAGCGCATTAGTATTTAGAATTAACTTTGGCAAACAGTTAAGCGCAGGCGATAAGATAAGCTTTAACATTTACGTTAAACAACCAACAAGCGTTACCGATGCTTCTAAACTTATGAGATTAAACGCTAAGCCTGAATATACTACTACAACTGCAACTCGCGGTAGCAATATGGTCAAGGCGTTTAGCGGTGCATCAACCTCGTTTAAGTATGAAACATGGTTAACCGTAACCTTTACTTTAACACAAGTAAACGGTAACGACCCCAACGGCATTTGGGTTGGTATGGAATATCCTAGCGGTATTACCACTTATTCAGGTGTTGTTGCTTATATCGATAACATAAGTTATGAAGAAAAGGTTGAGCTTTCAAAAATCGAAGGTGTAACCTTTGAAGGCGCTTCTCATTATTATGACGGCACTCAAAAACAAATTTTAGTTAGCGGTACTTTACCTAGCGGTGTAAGCGTTGTTTATACTAACAACGTTGCAACCGAGGTTGGCGTATATACAGCGAAAGCCGTTTTATCAGGTGAAGGCTATGAAACTTTAACTCTAACTGCAACCCTTGAAATTAAAGCTTTAAGAGAAATAACAGGGGTTACCTTTGAAGGTGCTTCATATTACTATGACGGAGCAGAAAAGCAAATCCTTGTAAAGGGTGAATTACCTGAAGGCGTAACCGTTGCTTATACTAACAATAAAGGAACTGAAGTAGGCGTTTATAACGCTATAGCAATACTTTCTGGTGAAGGCTATGAAACTTTAGAACTTAAGGCAACTTTAGAAGTTATAGCTTTAAGAGAAATAACCGGGGTTACCTTTGAAAGTGCTTCATATTACTATGACGGAGTAGAAAAGCAAATCCTTGTAAATGGCGAATTACCTGAAGGCGTAACTGTTACTTATAAAGATAATAAAGCGACTGGTATTGGTGTATATAATGCAGTAGCAACACTTTCTGGCGAAGGTTATGAAACGTTGGTTTTAAATGCCGTACTAGAAATAAAAACTTTATCGGGTATTAGTGGTATTTCATTTAAAGATGCTTCTTTCTACTACGATGGAAGCGAAAAAGAAATAGTTATAGAAGGTGAATTACCCGAAGGCGTAACTGTTTCTTATACTAATAACAAAGCAACCGAAGTTGGTGTATATAATGCAGTAGTAACCATTTCAGGTGAAGGATACGAAACCTTAGAGCTTAAGGCAACTTTAGAAATTATGGCTTTAAAGGTAATAAGTGGTATTACCTTTGAAAGTGCTTCATATTACTATGACGGAGCAGAAAAGCAAATCCTTGTAAATGGCGAATTACCCGAAGGCGTAACCGTTGCTTATACTAACAATAAAGCAACTGAAGTAGGCGTTTATAACGCTATAGCAACACTTTCAGGCGAAGGCTACGAAATCTTAGAACTTAAGGCAACTTTAGAAATTAAGGCTTTAAGAGAAATAACTGGGGTTACTTTTGAAAATGCGTTATATTATTATGACGGAGTAGAAAAGCAAATCCTTGTAAACGGCGAATTGCCAGAAGGCGTAACCGTTGAATATGAAAACAACGTTGTAAAAGAAGTTGGATTATATGAAGCAAGGGCTATTTTATCAGGTGTTGGATATGAAACTTTAACATTTGAAGCAATTATTGAAATAGTTGAACAACCCGATATTGAAAAGGGTTACAGCTTTGAAACTAACGCAGTTCTATCCGATATGGTAAAAGACGGTGTAATTAATACCAGCACTCAAAGCGGTGAAATATCACGTGTTAAATATGTAGATGAAGGCATTAGCGCACCTACAAGCGGTAATGAATATGCAGTTAAAGTTGTTTCAGTTGAAGGTAAGCAATATTTATCATTTAGAATTGACTTAGGTAAGCAACTAAACGCAGGTGATAAAGTGACCTTCAAAATGTATGCAGTAA
>JAFQBR010000127.1 GCA_017399665.1 Clostridia bacterium
AGAAATCTTGGAGGTCGCAAAAGAAAAATACGGTGTTACCGAGTGGATATTTACCGGCACGGAGATTATGGGCGAAGCTACGTATGATGCCGAAGGTGTATTCACGCTTGAATATTACGGCAGCTCATACAGCGATCAGTTCAGTACCGAGTTTGTGAACGGTGATAACATCGAGGCAGCTATGCAAGCCTTTGCGGGTAAAAACGGTGGCCACGATATACAAGGGCGGTATTCGCATTTTCTTTGCTATGTTGCGCTTGGAAAGCAAATTAACGGCTCTTTAAAGTTTGTCTATTACAACACCAACATAGATAAGAATGCCAAGATTGCAAGCACGATTGGCGCATCCGATTACACATTAGAGGTGTTGCCTACTGAGATTACGAGTGATCTTTTTACAGTTGATTCAAGATGGACAAGTATGCAGCTGTTCTTAAATGACTATAAAACAGTAAATCCCCGTGGCTTTTATTATTCGGGCGAGAGACTGACAATAGGTCGCAATGCGAAATATAACGGATATATAGAGTTTGAGTTTTATAAGGAAAACGAAAAAGTCGTTTACGATATTTACTACACGAAGAATGAAGAAAGGCCTGAAGAAAGGCAAATAGTGTATTCTACCTCTGAGCGTTACGGTGTAATATACAATTATTATGGGATAGATAAATTACAGTATTTTGATATTACGCAAACAGTTGAGCAAAGCACCGAGGATAAAAGCTGTATGACGTTAAGGGGATATGTTAAAGCAAAGGATATTGACGGAACGCTAGTGTACTCACAGCTATTATATTCAGCAGAATACTATATCAAAAAAGATGGCAAGGCTGTTTTACATGGAACTACTAACGAAACGCTTGTTAACAAACTACAATTTAACGCAGGCTGGATGCTTGATAAAATAGAGGGCATCGACCATACTCAAACGGCAAAATTTGTTTTAGTTGATTTTTATATTTTTTACGAAAAACAGTTATAGTTTTTTAATTTGTTTAAAAAACGCAGAAAAAGCTTGACAATTTGCGGGGAGTATACTTTAAGTGTAAAAGTGTATTTTTTAAAAAGTGGGCGTATAAGTCGATTATCGCGCAAAAACTACAAACCGCAACATAAAAATAAAGGTTTATTTTTTATAAAGGAAGAAATGTGTTTATTTAAAAAAAGAAATTCGGCTGGAAAAAATTTAAAAAAGCTTATAGAAAATAAGTTTAACTTTTTATTAGAGCGCGAGTATGAATGCCAATATTTTAATCGCGGGGGCGAAGAAGAATTTATTTTTGTTAAGGGAGTAGCGCAGATTGAAGTTTATAGCTTTAATACGGCTTTTTCCCCTTTTGCATTTGAGGTTGTTATATCAGATAAGGGCTTTAAAGGGGATAATAGAATTAACCTAAATAATTTTCTTTCAATTAACGTTGAAGATATAAAAAAACTTTCGCCAATAGAAACAGTAGATTATTATGCAAAAATCATAAAAGACAATATAGAAAAAATTGAAAAGACTATTTTGTTATAAGGGGTTAGCAAGTATGAAAAAATTATTAGCCTGTGTTTTAACAGCGGTATTGATGCTTTCTTGTAATACTGCTTGTAATTTATTTAAGAAAAACGAAGGCGTTACTTATAAGGAATACGAAAACTACGCTGTTTTCACTTTTGAAAATTTTCCCGTAAGGGGAACTGCCACCTTTAAGCTTGAGCGCACATGCCTTGGCGAGGGCGCAATTTATTATCAAGTAAATCTTAAACAAGGCGCTTTAGGTATTAGTTATAAAGATAGCGTTTGGAGCGAGCATCAATCGCTTGGGAACTTTTCTGCAGACGATAAAATGCCTATAAATGGCTCTGGTGGGTACGTTGAAGGTAGTAAAATTGAAATTTCTTTTGGCGCGCTAAGCCCTGTAATCGGCGAAATTATTATTTCATTTGTACCGATAGAATAAAAGGAGAATACATGAGAAAGATATTTTTAACTATTGTAATTGTTTGTATGTGCTTATATACTTTGGGTGCTTGCAAAACTTATGGTAAAGACCACACAAAGCACACAGGGGAATGGCAGGCGAACGAAAGCACCCATTACTATCAGTACACCTGCGGTTGTCCTTCGCCTGATATTGCGGAACTGCACTTAGACGGAAATGGCGACAGGTTGTGTGACGTTTGCTCCTATCAAATGGCAGCAGAGGGCGACAACTCTTCGTTCACCGCGTACAAAAACCTTGTTACCAAGGATGAATTTCAACAGCAGTACGAGCAGGCGTACAAGAGCCTTCAGCCCGACTACACTAAGGATTTTGTATATACCTATAACAACGCTTTTACGGAAATCACCGAAGAGGGAGAGGATAGTAGTACCACCAACGAGCGTACGCAATATGATGCGGACAGCAAAATACTTCTCTTCCATCACGAATTCAGTGACAATAACGCGAACCTTTCCGCAGATGAGAGTTATACGTTTGAGTATAGAGAAAAAGAGGGAAAACTTCAGTTTTACGATAGCAGAACGAGCAAAACGGAGACTCGCAACTTAGGCTTTGATGAGTTTTGGGAATTTGCACACAGTCGAATCCCGTTTGTGCTCTTCCCGAATCCGTATAAGCTTTTTGATAATACCACCTATTATATTGATGAGGATAACAATGGAACTATCGTATTCACGCTTTATGACGGCGATGAAAGAGACTATTCTCTTCGTCAAATACTGTTTACAGGTACGGAAATGATTTATCGCACAAAGAATTATACTAAAGAAGTAGGCTACGAGGATATAAATATTAATATTTATTGCATATATAACGAGGAGCTTGCTTTAACCTCAATTTTCGAACAATAGGGAGAAAAACACTATGAAAAAAATTCTATCACTTGTAGCCGTATTGGCAGTATTCGCTATGCTTCTCGTTGGATGCGCCAGCAAATTCGATATGGATAAGAGTATCGAAAAGCTGAAAGATAAGGGCTTAACCGAAGGTATGTGCT
>JAFQBR010000128.1 GCA_017399665.1 Clostridia bacterium
GGTCGGCGTAGATCATCAGATTAGCGCGTGTTATTCAAGCGCAGTTTTAGGGTCGGTGCTTTTAAAAGACGTTAAGGTAACGGTGTATAGCCCCGACGGAGAGGTCGTAACTAGTATAGACGGCGTACGCTTGGAAAACGTTAAGGCTAACGCTCCGTACACCATAAAACTGGAAAAGGTCGGACAGTATCGCGTTGAATACGTAACCTCTTTAATAGGTGCGAATAAGGTTAAAACGAAAGTTACCTTAAAAGACGACGACTATTACGTCATAAACGTAAGTGAGGGGCAGGCACCTGAAATTAAATTTAAAGATGGGGCTAATACTCAAACTACGGTAAAGGTTAAAGTTGGCTCAAAGCATACCGTAAAAGAGTTTACGGTTACGGATAACGTTTCAAGCGGTGAAAATATTAAGGTTTATACTATGATTTTAGACAAGTATTTTACGCTTGAGGAAAACGGATACGGAGTTAGTCAATATAAGTTTACTAGGGCAGGCGAATATATAGTTTACGTCCTTGCATACGACGAGTTTGGGAACAGTTCTTCGACGTATTATAACGTTGTCGTTGCATAATCGGAGGAGTAGAAATGAAAAAGAAGCTTGTTATAAATAAAAAACTCATTATAACAATAACGAGTGTTGTTTGTGCCGTCGCTATTCTTTCGGTATCGTTGTTTTTCATTTTAAAAAAAGAAGAACAGCATCTTAGCGAGAAGTATAGATTTACTGACGGTATACACGATTTAACTGCTCCTGAAGCAAACGGGTTTATCGTTGAAAACGGAAAGAGCGACTATAAAATTTTAATCCCCAACGAGCCTGATTCTAACGAAGTAATTGCAGAGAGCGAGCTTAGATATTTCTTTGAAGAGGCAACGGGAGTTAAGCTTACTACGGTAACTGAATCTGAAGAGGGCTTTTCTCACTCTGCTGAAGGAAAATACATTTCCATTGGCGAAACCAAGATGTTAGAGTCTGCAAAGCTAGATTTAAAGAGAGAGGTAATAGGATCTCAAGGGGTTAGAATCGTTACCAAGGACAACAATATCTACCTTATTGGAAAGTCTTCTATCGGAACTCTTAATTCTGTTTATTCGTTACTCAACATTTTGTTTGATTACGAGCAGTTTGCTTACGATTGCTTTACTTTAAACAAATCTAACAACGTTAAACTTAGAGATTTTAACGTTATTGACGTTCCCGATATCGAGTACAGAGCGAGCGCGTCAAGACTTACCGAAAACAATCCTAACAATTTAGAGTACCGTTTGCGCACGGTTACTTGGAATGAGTTTTTCCTTCCGATAGGAGATTTGGAAAACACTGAATACGGCGCGTTTGAACACGTCGTTCACAACACGTCGAACGTAATTCCAAGAGGCGCACCAACGTCAAGGGAAAACTGGTTCTCAAATCAAAGCGGAGAAGGTCCTGACAACACTCAGCTTTGTTATACTGCACGTGGCAATAAAGAAGATTACGAAGCGTTAGTAGAAAGAATAGCGTACGTTTTAGAGCGCTCTTTAATAAGATATACCCCCGATAAATACCCGCTTAGAAACATAATTGCATTTACCCACGAGGATAATTCAAGCGTAATGTGTCGCTGTGATTCTTGTATTAAAGCAGAAGAGAAATACGGTGCGCCGTCAGGGGTTGCTATAGTTTTATCAAATGACGTAATGAAAAAGCTCCAGGAGTGGATGAATAAGCCTGAAAACGCTCAGTATAAGCGTGAAGATTTAAGGCTGGTATTCTTTGCATATGCGTCGTTTGTAGAGGCTCCCGCCCACTATGACGAAGAGCAAGGAAAATACGTTATAAACCATCCCGATTTGCAAATGCGAGACGACGTAGGCGTTTTCTACGCTATATCAGGCGGTTTAAGCTATCAACAAAACATTTATTGTGAGGATAGCAAGGAAGGCGTCGAGAACTCCTTGAAGTGGTTTGATATTTCACCGTCCGTATATCTTTGGACTTACGACGCAAATTTCGGCAATTTCTTATTTAGAACTGCAGGTACGAATTTCTACGATACGGATGCATATCAATTCTTTGCTCGCGGAAAAGCTAAGATGATGTTTAAGCAATCTACGATGCCGGGAGCAAACGTAACGTCTTTCCAAATGCTAGATATATATTTAGATTCTAAAATGCAATGGGATACGACGCAAGACATAAATGAATTGACTCAAAGATGGTTTGACGCAATGTTTAGGGAAGCGTCCGACGTAATGTTTGATTTATACGTTCAACAAAACAATAGGGCAATCATAATTGCGTACGAAACTGCAAAAATTGCTCAAACGGGTATTATAAACTATTCAATAGGCCGTGAATACTGGCAGTACGAAATGCTTAACGACTGGCTCAATAAGATTGATCAGGCAAGAGAATTAGTTGAAAAATATAAGGTTAGCGATCCTTCGCTTTATAAAGTATTGAAGGAGCATATTGATACGGAGTGGGTTTGTCCTGCATATCATATGTTAGCGTACAACTCTAACAACCTATCCGATGCTCGCTACAATGAAATGGCTATGTATTTCAAAACTGAAATTTCACAGTTAAGAGATTTTCAGTTTTCTGAAAAATCACCCAACATGATAAGTTCGTGGTCTGCAAGCTTATCCTTAAGATAAAGTAAAGGAGAACTAAAAATGAAGAAAATTATATCGTTAATATTGTCTTTTTCGCTTTTAGCCGTTACTTTTTTTGCGGTAAGCTGTGGAAATGGCGAACAATCGGGTGGCGAGGCTGTAGAAAGGTTAGAGCTTGATAAGACGAGTCTTGTTTTGACGCTTGGCGACACTTATAAATTAGGTGCGTTTTATAACGAAATTGAAGGTGAAGCCTTAAAGTGGAGCTCAACTGCTGAAAAAGTCGTTTCAGTAGATAGCGACGGCAATTTAGACGCGGTAGGCGTTGGCACGGCAACAGTCAAGGCTAAATACGGCAGTAAAGAGGTTGATTGTAGCGTAGAAGTAGGTCTTTTTGCGAACGTTCCTGTCTTGACCTTTGACGGAATAATCGGTGACGAGCTAACCCTTACTAAAAACAGCGAATTTAATCTCGGGGCAAGGGTTGCTTTTAACGGCAAGTCTTTTGACGACGGAGAGCTTTCTTGTTTTGTGGGAGATGCTTCAATTTGCTCTATTTCTGACGGCAAGCTAAAAGCCCTAGAAAAAGAAGGAGAAACGACTGTAAGCGTAACGGGAACTTGGCGCGGACAAGCTCTTTATGCCAAAACCGTACGAGTAAAGGTTATCGCTCAGACAACCGTGCTTTTAAACGGTGGAAAGCTTACTTCTATTGAGCTTTATACCGCAGAAAATCACGGAGGGAACACGTACGTTACTGAACAGAGAATCTCTTCCGTGAGTATTTTTGAAAATGAAACGCAAATAAGCGAATATGATTTTGCAATCCAACGCCAAGAGGTTGCTTCAATCGAAAAAGATGGCGATGCGTGGGTTGTTAGGCCGTTAAAGGCAGGAGCAACGAGACTTATCGTTAAGTATGGAAACGGAAAGGAATATCCCTTTGATATCGTCGTTAAGCGTCCTGTTACGCAATTAAACGGAGCTTACGAATATTCTATAAGCGACGGCAAGTGTTATTACGGCGGTCAATTTAAGAAGGTTGAAGAAGTAATATCGGACTTTCAGCTTAAATCCTTTGAGTGCGGTGGCGTTGAATATCAAGCCGTTGACGGAGCGTTTTCAAATTCCGTATCGGTAGGAGAAAATAAAAAAATCGTTTTATACGACGAAAAAGTTGGTTATGAAGTTGATTTTAATATTTACACCTTAATAATTGACGAGCTTTCGGACTTTGAACAAATTTACGCCGGCGACGGAAGCACCGTTTCGGGTTGGTTCGTTCTTGCAAGGGATATAATAGAGCCTAATACCGTTCTTTCAATGCCAGACGGAAAGGTTGCAAACGATTTTTCTGGAATCTTCGACGGGCGTGGACACGTGCTTACCTTTAGATTTAATCACGGCTCAACTCAAAGATTTGGGTTGTTCGGTAAATGCTTATACGGCGCGACTATTAAAAACGTCGCTTTTAACGACGTCGTTACGAGCGGTACGGCTGGGGGAAATTCCGCAGGCTTACTGTGTGCGGACTGTGTGACTGCTAGCACGATAAAGAACGTTTATTTAAATTTAAGCTTTGACGACTTGAATAATTACGGTTGTAATCTCGCGCTTATGTATACCGTTGGAAATGCGTTGATTGTGGAAAACGTTATAATTGACGTTCCAACCGTTCCCGACGCCGAAACCTGCGGTTCGTATGCCCGCAATAACGCGTCGTTTGTAAGCCATTGCTACGTTATTTCAAGCACAAAGCTTCACAAATCGCCAGACGACCCTAATTCAACGAAGTTTAGTAAGATTATTCCTAAGCTTTGCGAAAGCTATCAGGAGCTAAAAGGCTTGGGCGTTAAGTTTAATTCGTTTAGCAATGAATTTTGGGACGTTGATACTTACGGCGTTCCCGTTTGGAAATCGCTCGTCGAAGAATTTGAAGCGTTAGGAGGAACAGAAAATAATGAAGCTTAAAAAATACGAGGGCAATCCTATATTAAAGCCAAATACCAATAATCAATGGGAGGACAGATGCGTTTTAAACC
>JAFQBR010000129.1 GCA_017399665.1 Clostridia bacterium
ATAAAAAATTATAGGAGGAAAAATTATGAAAAAACTGTTAGCTCTTATTATTAGTGTGATAATGGTTGTAGGTATTTTTGCTTGTACTCCGGTTACCGATAGCACAGGTGATGGTAAAGTAAATCCCGAAACCGTTGAATTCACCTTTGAGCAAACAACACTAACCCCGGGTGAATACACCCTTACAGCAAAGGTTATGCCCGAAAACGCAAGTCAAGAGGTAACCTTTACACTTATTGGTTCTCCCTTAGGTATCGCTCTTGAAGGAGCAAAGCTTACTGTAGATGAAAACGTAGCAGACGGTTTAGTTTTCAAGGCTAAAGCTTCTGTTATTACAGATCCTACTATCAACGATACTATTGAATTTACCGTTAGCAATCCTGCTCCCGCAGCTGAAGTTATTACTACTGAAGCTCAGCTTAGAGCAATGGAACTTGGTGGTTCTTATGAGCTTGGCGCTAACATTATGCTTACCGAAGCTTGGACTCCGTTAGGAACTGCTGATAACGAAGATGAAGGCATTCCTGGTGCTGGCTTTGCAGGCGTTTTAGACGGCAAGGGTTATAAGATTACTAACCTAAATATTGCTGCAACATGGAACGGCGGCTTCTTTGCTCAAATCGAGCCCACAGGCGTTGTTAAAAATATCGGTTTTGAAAGTGATAAGGGCGCAAACAGCGGTGTTCGCGGTAACGCATGGACTGGTGTTATTGCAGGCATTAACAAAGGTCTTATCGAAAACTGTTATACAGATGTTAAGGTTGTAATGGGCGGCACACCTGGCGCAGCATTCACAGGTACAAATAAGAGTACAGGTATTATTAGAAACTGTTACGCTATTGGTCCTGTTACAGTTGGTGAAGGCGCTCACGGCGCTGCATTCTCTGGCGCAAACGAAGGTACTGTTACAGCAAGCTACTTCTTAGAAAGCGCTGGTAACTGCGCATACGGCTGGAACAAAACTCAAGATGCTAACGTTCAAAAGAGCGAAAGCTGGATGAAGACTGCTCAAAATTATATTGACGCAGGTTGGAATCAAGACGTTTGGGCTTTAGTAGACGGTTACTACCCAATGCTTAAGCACGAAGGCTTTGTTGCACCCGCTCCCGCAGCAGTATTAAATGTTTTAAACACAGAAGAATACCTTGATTACAATCAAGAAGCACAAAGAACTCTTCAAATTACTTACGAAATTAAAAACGTAGAAAACACAGCAGTTACATTTGCTTTAGCAGAAAACGTAGCAGGTGTTTCTATTAGCGAAAGCGGTTTAGTTTCTTTAGGCGCAGAAGTTGTAGACGGCGCTGTTTTCACAGTTGTAGTTACTTCAGTTGAAGTTGAAACGTTAAGCGTTTCTAAGTCATTCACAGTTAACAGAGCAGCTGTTGATGAAGTAGTTTTAATTTCTAATCAAGCAGAATTAGTTGCTTTAACAACAACTACAAATCCTGCAGATATGGCTAAAAACTACCGTTTAACTGCAGATATCGACGTTAGTGATATTTGGTTTAATACTCCTATCGGCGCAAATGCTGGCGGTGTATTTACCGGCACGTTTGACGGTAACGGATACGCAATCGTTGGTATTGCTGGCGGTGCAGAAGGTAACGACTATGGTTTCTTCAAAGAAATCGGCGTTGGTGGCGTTGTTAAGAATTTAGAAATTAAAATTCGCGATGGCAGAAATCTTTGCGCAAACAGAATGGGTGCAGTTGCATCAGTTAACAAGGGTACTATTTCTAATATCGTTGTAAGCGGTGATATTTGGTGTACAGACGTAGGCGTTGGCGGTATTGCATGGGATAACCACGGCGTTATTGAAAACGTTATTATGCTTGCGAAAATCAATCACTATTATGAAACTGCAAACGCATTAGGCGCAATTGCTTACTATCAACAAGAAACAGCAGTTATCCGTAACTGTTTTGTAGATAGCGAAGCAACAGGTCTAACTTCTTTAACAAGAGTGGCAGACGCTACTTTAGACGCAGGTTGCTTAACAAGCGCAGAAATGAAGAGCGCTTCAACTTTTGCTGCATTTGATGCAAGCATTTGGAACATTGTAGATGGCCAATATCCCACTTTAAGAAAGGGTATTATTGCTTAATTTAACAGTTATGTTTATCCGCCCACTTTTTAGTGGGCGGATAATAAAATTATTTGTAATGGGTGGAATATGAAAAACAGATTATTTAGCATTTTACTTGCGATATGTATGAGCTTAACTTTTTTTGCAGGTTGCGTTAACAGTGGCGGAAACAGTTCTAGCGTAGGCGAAAATACAGATAACCTGCAAATTATAATAGCTAACGAATCAACTATAAACTGCAATAGCGAAAATGGCGTTACTTTCGGGCTTGATATAGTTGTAACAGGCGTTACCGACCGTTCAGTTGGCTTTATTATTGATGAAACAAATTCTTTTGTTTCTGTGAATGAAGAAAATTATACGCTCGTGATTAAACCGGGCGTTCCAGATAAATACGTGTTTAGAGTTACTGTTTATTCACTTGTAGACAGAAGCAAAAACGCATACAAGGATTTTATAGTAAGAACAGAAAGTGATACACCTACTGATGACCCATCAAATACTGATAAACCTCTTGGTCCACAAGTTCCGGTTGTTCCAAATCTTGGTGATGGAAAGCCCGAATATTTAGCTGATGGCAGAATTAAAGAGCCTAGCAGTAACGTGGTGGATAGTTTTAATGCTGGTGTAAACCCCTCTAAGTGGTATATTTCAACACAAACTTGGGGAGGACTTCCAAACTATAACGGTTGCAGAAGCGAAAACGTTTCTTATACCTCAGACGGTATTTTACTTTTAAAAACACAAGGTCTTTACTCAACGGATATACCTTTATCCGGCGCGGCAATTATAACTAAAGAAACTTATGGTGCGGGTAGTTATCAGGTAGCAATGAAGGTTGTTCCCCGTCTTGGCGTTTGTAACGCTATTTGGACGTATTATTACGGTAGAGGCGGTGAAGATAACCACGAAATCGATATTGAACTACCTGGTCACAAGACTCCCGGTGGCGGAGAGATAGGTTACGACAGAGTGCTTAACACCAACTGGCTTTCTGAAAGAAATAGCACTTCTAAAGGGATTATTACCGAAACTCCTGCAAACGACGGTGATTGGCATCTTTACCGTTTTGACTGGCATACATCGCCCACTCCAAGAATTGATTATTACGTAGACGGTGTTTTAACTCATAGCGAAAGCAATTTAGTGCCTACTTATAAAGGACTTTTCTGGATAGGCGCATGGCTTCCCAGAAACTGGTGCGGTCAACCCGATTTTGAAGTTGATTACATGATGGTAGACTGGTTCTCTTACACACCTTTTAATCAGCCAACCTTAGATTCTACACCTGTTCCTGCCGCATACGAAACAAACCTTAATAAATATCCTTGGTCGCCTGTTTCCATGCCTCAAACAAGTTATATTTCAAACGGCACTTTTGAAGGTAATGCTAGTGCTTGGAAAATTACCGGCAACGCTTCAATTTCAGCCGGTGCATACGAAGGAAGCAAATGTTTAACCCTTAATGCATCTTCAAGCGCATCACAAACGATAACGGCTGTTTACGGCGGTTTTGAATATGACCTTTCTGCCTTCGCTAAAAGCGCAGGAAATGGAAACGTTACGGTAACATTCTATAATAGAAATAATGAATTATTAGCAAGCGGAACAAAAACCTTTACTCTTAATTCAAGTATGTACTCTAATACAACAGGTAGGGTAACCGCGCCTGCGGGTAGTGATTATATGGTAGTTACCGTAAATGGAGTAAGCGGTGTTACACAAGTAGATAATCTTGTTTTAAGATTAGTGTAAATGTAAAAGTAATAAATAATTGACAGCTTGTTGTGGCAGAGCTATAAAAAATATAAAAGGAGAAAATTATGAAAAAGTTGTTAACGTTTATGCTTATAACCGTTCTTGCACTTTCTTGCTTGCTAGCCGGCTGTAAGGATGATCAAAAAGAGAGCAGTAGCCAACAAAAGGCTCAGCCTGAATCAATTGAAATAACCAACACACAAACCACCGTAAGCGCAGGTGAATTTGAAATTACGGCTAAGGTATATCCCGAAAACGCAGACCAAAGATATACTGTAAGCGTAGTAGGTGCGCCTGCAGGTATTACCGTTAGCGGTAACAAGGTTACGGTTGCATCAACCACCGAAAACGGACTTACCTTTACTATTAAGGTAGTATCTTTGCTAGATATGATAGTAGATGATAAAATGGTGTTCACCGTTGAAAATCAACTTTCAGACGCAGTACAAATTCGTACACCCGAAGAGCTTTCAGCTATCCGTAACGACCTTTCAGGTAACTATATTTTAATGAATGATATCGATTTACAGGGCGCGCAATGGCAGCCTATCGGTACGCCTGATTTGGAAGATGACAGAGGTAATATAACAACAGTTGGTGTTGGCTTTGCTGGTAGACTTAACGGTAATGGCTTTGCTATTAAAAACTTCTATTTTAACGATTCAACTGCAGAACTTGTAGGCTTATTTGCTCAAATAGAGAAAACAGGTGTTGTTGAAAAACTTCAATTAGAAGGAAGTATGAACGCGTACAGATGGTTTGGTGCTTTAGCAGGTCTTAACCACGGTACTATTCGTAACTGCTTTATAGACGTTGATATAGTAGGCGCAGGCTCACCTGCATGTGCTATCGCAGGCAATAACAAGGGTACGGTAGAAAATACTATTGCTATTGGTAGCGTAGAAGTACAAAGCGGTATACACGGTGCAGCGTTCGTTGGTTCTACCGACGGTAACGTAGTTGCAAGTTACGCG
>JAFQBR010000130.1 GCA_017399665.1 Clostridia bacterium
GCAAAGCACGCGATAATGGCTGGCGCAGATATGGTCATTGAACTACCAACAGTTTTTGCCACCGCTCCTGCAGAGATTTTTGCCAAAGGTGCAGTTAAGCTTTTAAACGAATTAAAAGGGGAAAAAACTCTTTGTTTTGGTATTGAAAGCGGAACAAAAAGTGGGCTTATAGCTACGGCAACGGCACTTTCAAGCGAAACAAAGGAGTTTCGTGCGATAGTTAAAGAAATGCTTAAAGAGGGGCATTCTTTGGCTAAGGCGAAACAGCTTGCACTTGAAAAATTAAACCCACCCGACATTGATTTAGGCTTTACCGTTACCCCTAATAATATACTTGCGCTTGAATACACAAAAGCTATTGTTGAAAGCGGTTATAAAATGGACGTTTTACCTATAATTCGCCAAGGCGCAGGCTATAAGGAAATTGAAATTAAAGGCGAAATCGGCTCGGCTATGGCAATAAGAAAGCTTATTGAAGAAGAAAAAATTAAAAAATGTAAAAAGCTTGTACCTGAATACGTTTATGACGATTTACCCAAGCATTTACCAAGCTGTGACCAGGCTGTTATGCACGCGCTAATTGGTAGCACAAAAAAAGAGCTTGCAGGCATAATAGATTGTACTGAAGGGCTTGAAAATAGATTAAAAGCGCTTATAAAGGATTGTTTTACAAGAGAAGAGCTTTTAGATAAAGCGACCACAAGACGATATACTAGAACAAGACTTTCTAGAATAACGCTGTCTGCCCTGCTTCAAATTCAAGGGGATTTTGTGGAAAAGTGTTTAAAAAGCCAGCTCTACTTAAAGGTTTTAGCTATTCGAGAAGATAAATTAAACTTACTTTCCGACCTTGCTGGCAAAACGCCCTTTATAATGAGAAAAAGCGACCTTGCAAATCTTTCTAAAACAGCCCTTACCTGCTTTGAATGCGACCAACAGGCAAACGATATTTATAACCTAATTACAAAAACAAAAACTAACGAATATCAAACAAAAATAATAAAAAAGTGAGGCTATAAGGCGATTAACGCCACTTTAAACATGAAAACACTTTGCGTTACGGGGCACAGACCAGACGGATTGCCTTGGAAGAAAAACGTTAAAAGCGAGCAATGTAAAGAGTTTTTGCTTACCCTAAAAGAGTACGTAATTTTTGCTATTTCTAACGGCTATACCCATTTTATAGCAGGGGGCGCGCTTGGAATAGACACTTTGTTTGCTTTAACCATAATAGAATTAAAGGCTAGTTATCCACAAATAACCTTGGAAATTGCAGTCCCCTGCAAAGGGCAAGAAAAAAGCTGGAGCGAAGAAAATAAGCAAATTTATAACTATTGCTTAAACAACGCAGACAAGGTTACTATTCTTGCTGACCATTACTACGTTTTTTGCATGCAGAAGCGCAACGAATACATGGTGCAAAACAGCGACTGCGTTTTGTGCTGTTTTAACGGCGAGAAAAAAGGGGGAACGTATAACACCATAAAAAGAGCTCAAGCGCTTAACAAAAACCTACTGCACATTGACCTTTCGCAAAAGGCAAAAAACGGCGGAAACGAAATGATTTTATTTAAAAATAAAATAGTTTAAAAAAAAAGAAGAGTAAAAAGTTGCTCTTCTTTTTTTTGTTTATTGTTTAATTTTTACAATCATTCGCCAAAAAATATTCTATACAAGAAAGCGCTTTTGCCGTCTGTTGCGTGCGTGCCGGCAACTTCTACTAAATTATCCTCTACCTTTCTTGAAATTTTTACACTTTCGTTAAGCCTTAATTCGCCGGTAAAGAACATTTCCATTCTTGTTATGTCCTTTGTTCTTTCTGCAAATTCTTCGGGTAAATTGTCAAAGGTAAGCTGACCGTATTTAAAGTTATTAACGTGGCCTAAGCTATCTATCCAATGCGGACGAACGCTAACCTCTTCGGTATATTCAAAATCACCTTTTACTGCATGACGGCTTTCTGCATCAAAAAGCTCTTCAGCTTCCTCATAAGCAATTTGCGCATATATTTCTCTATCCATACAAAGTCTTCTTTTAGCGATGTCGAAAAGTGAAGAGAAGGTGCAGGCATAAGCTAAGGGTTCACCATCCTTTGAACAAATCTTTACGTCTCTTCTGTAAATTACGCCCTTTTGCCAAGTATGCCAAGTTTCAACCTTAAGCTCTTGCCCTGGCGCAATTCTTTTTAAAATTTTTACAGATAGTGATAGAAGTATCCACGAAATACCAAATCTCTTCATTAGCGCTGAAATAGAAATGTTTAATCTTTCAAGTTCTTTTTCCGTAGTTGAAACTACTATTCTTTGATAGCCCTCTGGCGTCATTATGCCGTGGCAATCCAGCATAGAAGTATCAACTGTGTACATGTAATCATTTTTAACGCTCATTTTTTAATCCTTTATTCTTTAATGTATAATAAGTTAGTCTATAAGTCGATTAAACGCATTTTTAAGCGTTTTTAAATTCCCAATAAGTGATGTTATAAATACCTTGTGTACTTTCCGTTGCATTAACTAAAATTGTGTCGCCTGCTGTAATAAATAAAGCTCTTTCATCATCTGCAATACTCAGTTTATAATATACTGTATTTCCGCCATCATTTACTTCATAGAAGAAAACCGTGTTTCCATCTATTACAGTTTGTTTAACTGAAAGCACATTGATTTCCTTTAAATTATCAACTGCAGAGCTACTGTCTATAATGCCCTTTTCTACAAGCAATTTTTTATAGGCACTCATTGCCTGCTGTTGGTCTGTGCCTGTTGCAACAACACCAAACTGTTCAACGTTAACAAGCGCGTAAAGCTTAACAAGTCCGTTATCATCCTTTAATACCATAATATAGGTTGCTTCACCCTGCACGTTAATTAGCGATGGGAATGATGCTTTATAGCCTTGGAACTGCACTTCGCCCTCGGCAGAACCCATTGCCGCTTTTTCAGCAGAACCTATTACAGGATAATATTTATATTCGCCTGTTCTTGCATTAGATAAAATAAAGCCTATGTTACTTTCATCCTCTGCAGTAACGGAAGTTACGCCTGTAAAATACCAAACGTCGTTATCTAACGTTAAATATCCGAAATCGTCAGTTGTAACCTTACATCCTTTTTGACCGATAATGCTGTTAAAATATCCACCAGAAAGAGTACCAAACCAATTATATTTTTCACAAGCCA
>JAFQBR010000131.1 GCA_017399665.1 Clostridia bacterium
GTGATAGGTAATAGGGAGAACCACAAGAACTACATTTACCGTTTACGTATTCATGGGCTGCAAATCCGCCGTATTCAACGCCACAATCAACACATATAGCCTTATTTGTACAGGTTGCCAATCCACCGCGGTGAGCAACTTGTTCAGTTGATTCGCCACAGATTGTGCACTGTGTCCAGTGAACGTCTGTTAAACTTATGTATTCTACATCACATTCGCCGTGTTGTGTGCCAACAAAATGGATTGCATTAATCATACATCTATCTGACGTTGCAACGAATTCAACTGTTTTTACAGTAGATGTATCCACAACTATTGCAGAATATAAGCCTGCATTAGAGCTTGTAAGAATAGTATATTCTGCTCCGTTTACGCTAATCGTTGTATCGTTAGCCTTATATTGAGCAACAAATATAACCACTTTAATTGTATTTTCGGGTGCTTCTAGCGTAAATTTACCTTGTGTCTCGCTTACACCAAGCTTTAATACTGAATTACCCTTTTCATCAAATGCAGAATTATAAACCTTAGTCATATTTGAAAGAACTAAAGTATAATCTCCAGAAACAAATGATGCCGTTGCTTCTTTTATCTCATTACCGTCTTTATGTCCAGCTGCACCGCTTGCGCCAAAATCAAATGCCACGTAATCAAGATCTAATACGTCATCACAACCAGTACATGAACCGTTTACGTAACTATGACCTAAAGCATCAACAGTAGTATCAACGTAACTATCACCGCAACCTGTACAAGTATGAGTTGTGTAACCGTCAGCCGTACAAGTAGGTGCTGTTACTACAGCTTCGTAATCGTGACCTAAAGCGTCAACTACTTCTTGTGCAACTAATACTTCTTTACATACTGAACAGTGCTTACCTTCAGTTAAACCAGCTTCTGTACAAGTAGCTGCTACTGCTGCATCTATTACTTCTGTATGACCAGTTGCGTCAACGTAAGTATCTTTATAACTGTCACCACAACCCTCTCTTGAACAGGTGTGAGTTGTGTATCCCTTCGCTGTACAAGTAGGTGCTGTTACTGTCGCAACGTGGTTGTGACCTAATGCGTCAACGTAAGTATCTACGTAACTGTCACCACAACCCTCTCTTGAACAGGTGTGAGTTGTAAAGCCCTGTTCTGTACAAGTAGGTGCTGTTACTGTATCAACGTAAGCATGATCTAAAGCTTGAGTTTTAACCTCTTTAACCTGAGGCGTTGCAGGAATTTCAGTTCCGCTAAAGGTTGCGGTGTATAAAATGCTACCTGCGGTTGTGCATCCGCCTGTAGTTACCTTTTCGCTAATGGTCGCGTCTGCAGTAAAGGTTTCATCACAACGAGAGCATTTTGCGCTTGCCTTACAAGCAGAAAAATCTTTTGCCCATTCGTAAGCAACCTTGCCATAGTCATGACCAAGTGCGCTACCAGGCATTGCTTTAACGTCTTCAGCACCACAAGCACAAACACCGGTCATTTCGCCATCTTCCGTACAAGTGGGATATTTCGTTATAAAATAACTCTCTTCTACGAAAACGTGTGTATGCGCTACAGCGGTAACCATTACCGTTATAATTTCAGAAACGTCCTTGTTGGCTTGTAAGGTAATTCTTACCTCAACAGCTTTAGCTTGCTCACCTTCCTCTAGTTCTAAACTACCGGTAAGAAGATATCTTGTCGTTTCTTCCTCTTTGCCGTTTTCATAGATCTGCTTAACCGTAAGCATTGATCTTAATTCGTCAAGTGAATCGGTTTCGTAAATAACCGTATCCCCCTGTTCAAAGGCAACGTCGATTGCATTAGGCTTTGCAGACGTAGTGCTACAAGCCGAAACAAAAGTGCAAACAACGCTAACAAAACACAAAAGTAAAACGTATAACAGTTTTTTGGCTTTGCTGAAATTCATTTGTTCTCTCCTTTTTTTGCTTTTGCTTTTAATGATAAGATTTGTTTTTGTTTTTAATAACACTCATTGAAATTTTACCATAAAAAAATTGTTTTCCTACCAAAAAAATTTATTTGTGTTAAATAAAAACCTCTACTATTATATCATAGCCCAAAATCACCCTTAGGTCAACCTTTTTTTAATGTCTTTTTAATATTAATATTAAAAATATTACCCACACAGTTTTCACTCTTTTATCACCTTTTGCCATTTTTAAGTTAAATCTACATAAAATCAACTTAAAATAAGCTTTAAAGTCCAATTTTGTACGCCCAAGCGCGCACCTTACGCGCATTTCTTATAAGGCAGACGCGCATTAGTTAAATTTGTTTTACCAAAGTAAATAAAAAAACCGCATCTGCTTGCGGTTTTTTTTGTAACGTCTCACGTTATGCTATAAAATTACGTAGAAAACAGTTTTTTGCTAGTCTTTTTCGTTTTTAACTTAACTTTTCTTTTAACTGCTTCTTTACATTTTGTAAATCACTTGAGGTAAGCAGTGGAATTAAAGAATTTATTTCATCAATCTCTTTATCCCACCATTTAAAGCGTAAAAGTAGGTCTATAAGCTCGTTATCGAACCTTTGGCGGATTTTTCTTGCAGGGTTTCCGGCAACTATCGTATAGGGCGGAACGTCGCTACCAACAACGCTGTTCATGCCAATAATTGCACCATCCCCAATTTTTACACCTGGCAGTATTACGGCGTTTTCGCCAATCCAAACGTCGTTACCAACAATAGTATCACCCTTTTGTGGCATTTCGCAAAGGTCGGGTGTTTTTTGATCCCAACCGTCCATTATGAAAAATGGAAAGGTAGAAACAGAGTTCATTTGGTGGTTAGCCCCGTTCATTACAAAGTTTACCCCTGCCGCTATTTGGCAAAATTTACCTATTATAAGCTTATCTTTATAATGGCTTTGAAGATGAGTTACGTGGCGTTCAAAAAACACGTCGCTAAAATAAGTGAAATCGCCAACTATAATATTAGAATTTTTTACCGTTGGTTTTACATACGTTACCGTTTTAAACCCCGGCACGGGAAAAACAACGTTTGGGTTTGGTTTGTTATTACTTTTCATAACTATCACCTTGTTTTAAGTATTTTTTACTACTATTATACAAAAAAACACTAAAAAACTGCGCTATAGGTCGATTATCGCCCATTTTGCAGTTTTTATAATCTTTTAAAAATCACCTTGCCACATCACAAGCAGGCACTAAAAATCGATAGCATTTATATACTTTTAGTGGGTTACCCCTTAAATAGCTGAAGCACGTTTAAAATGGTTGCGTGTGAAAAGGTATAAAAAGCTTGATTGGTTGCAATAAGCAGTAAAATTGCAAATACAAACCCTAAAACAATACCGAATAAAAGAGAGATTGTAATTTCGCTCGCTTTCATTTGGCGAAGGGCTTTTTTATTCATTCCCGCTTGATAAAATAAAGTAAATTCATCACGTCGAGTGCGGTAGCTTTCATACAAGTTGTCTATTGCGCCAATTATAGCAAATATCGTTATTGCAACTAAAATAAACTCGCCTAGCCTTACGCAAATAAGCACGGTATTTATTTTTAAGTCAAAATATTGCTCAACGGTAATAACTGTTGAAAGCTCTAGTGCCGTTTTTTCCGTTAGCTTATTGAAAAGCGCGTCTAGATTAACCCCTTCCTTACCCTTTACTGCTAAAATATTATAAGAAAAACCAAAATGCTCGCAATCAAAAAGCATAAACACAAGCGCGCTATCTACAATATCAGCCACTTCTAAAACAATATCTTTATCGCTTACGTTTAATGTTAAGCTATCGCCTATCTTTAAGCCTTGTTTTTTCGCCTCGCCTTTGGTTAAAATAACCTGATTGCCCTTTGGTAAAAATTCCACTTTTAAGTCTTGTGAAAGCAAATTTATATCGTCAATAGAAAGTAATAATCCGTTAAAAGTCGTTTTAACAAACAAGTTATATCCTTTTTGTGCCTCTGCACACTCTTCAACAGCCTGTTCGCACTTTTCAGTAGAGTTTAACATCAAATAATCCGCATTAAAGATGTTTTTGTTAATTTTTACGTTACCAAACGCACTTAAAACCATTACGTAGGCAACTGCCAAAATTATTACCAATACACACGCCAGCCTTGAGATATTATGTAATACCTTAACTTTATAGACGTTTTTAAAGGCATATTTAACAGCAATCCTTTTATCTTGTCCCTTTTTACGCCCTTGCTTATCACTACGTGCATCCATTCGTTTTGCAAAAGCCATTAAAAGCGGTGGCAACGCAAAAAACGCTAGCGTTAAGATAGAAAACATACAAACTAAATAAACTGCAAATAAATTATTCGTAGGTAAAACGAAAAGCATTACAGATGAAACAATAAAAATCGCTAAGCTTATAGCAAGCGGTAATTGCTTTATCTGCTTTTGTACCCCTGCACTTTTTCTTGTCTTTTTAAATCCTATAAACGCAGTCGCAGTTAAAACACAAACGGCAAGCATTACTAATGCACCTTTTAAAACGTTTGCAAATTGCACACTAGCTAAAACGTATCTAAACTCTACCGTTTTTTGCAACAAATTAAGCAAGGGGATTGTTAAAAGTCCGCCTATAGGTGCGCTAATAAGCAAATAGAGTAAAATTTCTGCATACTGTAAAAGGTTTAACTGCCATGGTTTTGCACCGCAAATTTCAAAGGCATAATTTTGTTCTTTTCGCAAAGCAGAAAGAATATAAAAGCAACAAAATATAACTATTGATGAAAGCAAGCATATTAACAAAAGGGCTACGTCTACAATCTTTATAAAGGTATATATATTGGATTTTCTTTGTACCAAATTGGCTATACTTGTAAAGCTTTTACCTTTAAACGTTGGGGCTTGCTTTAAAAGTTCAATATCTTCTTCAATACTCTCTTTATCTAAAAACCGCACAAAAATAGTACTGCACGGCTTAAAATCCGCCCCTAAAGCAGAAAGTAATAGCGAATCCTTAGTCATTATATGAACTATACCCGAAATATCCACCATTACATCGTAGCTATCCAAAAATCTATTTTGTGAAATAGCGCAAACAGTGTACGTTTTTTTACTGCCGAACGCCACCACCGAAAAGACGTCGCCCAACGCAAGGTCGTTGTCTTTGGCAAAAGCCTGCGAAATAAACGCGCTATCCTTCACCGTAGAGTGAGTTATTTTGCCATACTGCAAAAATTCAAAGGCAAAAATTTGCTCTACGTCGTAAAAATCCACAGCTACACCAAAAGCCGTTCGTCCTTTACCTTCTAATAAAAGGGGTAATTCAAACGCCCCGGTTGCAACCGCTCTATCTGAAAGTATGTCCTCAACCTCTTTTGCAAACATAAACCGCGACTGATCGGAAGAGTTTAGGCTCACCGTTAAGTCTGCGTTACCGTACTGAGCCTTTTGCACGTTATTCATTTCATCTTCTAATAAACCGTGTATAGAAAATGCAAAAGCACAAAAAGCAACGGAAATAATTAAAGTAAGCAACAAAATTATAGGCTGAAGGGGATTTGTACGAACGCTTTTTGCCAAATGCTTGAAAAAAAGCTTCATTGTTGTATTTTTCCATCCTTTATAGTTATAATCCTATTGCTGTACCCTGCAACCTTTGGGCTGTGGGTAACTTGTATTATCGTTGTTCCTTGCATCGTATTGATTTGAGCAAGCACCTTCATAACGCACTCTTCCATTTCGCTGTCGAGCGCACCGGTAGGCTCGTCCAATATAATTAGTTCGGGCTTATACACAAGTGCTCTAACTATGGCAACACGCTGACATTGTCCACCCGAAAGCTCGCTTGGATATTTGTTCAGCACACCTTCCAGCTTAAGCTTTGAAACAAGCTCGTTTGCATATTCAATATTCTCTTTATTCAGCTTTTTGCCCATTATGGCAGGTAAATATATATTATCTTGCACAGTTAAAGTGGGGATTAAGCGAAAAAATTGAAAAACAAAGCCCATTTTAGTACATCTCAGGCGTGAGATTTCACTTTCGGTTAAAGAAAAAATATCTTTATCTTCAAAATATACCTTACCAAGATCGGGCGCTAAAAAACCGCCCAAAATAGAAACAAGCGTGCTTTTTCCACTACCGCTTTCACCCATAATAGAAAGGAATTCACCCTTTTTAATATGTAAAGATACGTCCTTTAACACCTTTTCGCCGTTATAGCTTTTTTCTATTCCTACCGCTTTTATCATATTACACCCCGTAAGAAAATGCCGGGCAAATTCCAGCAATATATCTGTTTAACTGCTCGGCAAAATTTATGCCTTTATTTAACGTCGCCTGCTTTAACTGCTCGATTGATAAGACCTGTACGCTACTTTTATATTCAATATATGGCTCGCCAAAATACTCTATCGCAATTTTATCGTAACTTGAAAAATCCGCGTTAACAGCCGTAATCTGCTGAAAACAAGCCCAGTCGGCCTCGCTAAATTGCCTAAATAACGCGCGCAAAAATTCACTTTTGTTTTGCTCTGTTATAAATTTTGCATCCTCGTTAGTTAATCTATCTAAAGCGCACGCGAACAGCTTTAATGCAGAGCCAAAATTATTGCTGAATAAATCCAAATGCCTATTTTTTGCGTTAGTGGCAAGATTTGCAAAATAGCTTTCACCTTTTATAGGTATTTTAGAAAAAATAAGCGCCCAGCCAAGGCTAGTAACGTTTATATTCTTTAAACCAAGTCCCTTTATAAAGGTTAAAACCTCGGCATCAGTAAAATTTTTAAAAGAAGAATTTGTAAAAGCGTTACCCAAAAACAGCTCTGCAACTGCAAAAGCGTTTTTCAGTACTAACACAAAGTTTTCTTTACCTATCTCTTTACTTAAGGCCTCTTGCTCGTTTTTATAATTTTGCGCCTCTTCTAAAAGATAATCGTAGCCGTACTTTTGATAATCGTCCAATTTTTTTTGATACTGTTCGCCATAATATAAATTATAGATTTCAAAAAGTGTTTGACCAATAAAATCCGCACCCGTTATTTCAACCAAGTTTAAATAAAGCTCCTTAACGGGGGCAAAATTGTTAGTGTTTTGCCCTTTTTTATATGCCAAAAACTCGTCTATAGCACCGTTAACGCCACTTTCAACTGTTTCGAAGAAGCAAAGATACATATCTTCTTGAATAAGCTCTTTAGTTGTGACCTTTTGAATTTTTTCTGATAAATTTTTAAGTCTAGTAAGTGTTGATTGAGGTAAATTTTGAACGGTAGTTTTAGCCATATAATATTTTAGCGCACTAAAAATAACGGAAGACGCGTACTCTTCCGTTTGTGCGCTATATTTGTTTTCTTCGGTTATAATAATTTTATCCGTTGCCACGCTGTTACTTGGCTTACATCCACAAAAAGTGCAGATGAAAACCAATAAAAGGCAAAGGACTTTGCCAAAAAAACCTTTCATAAGTTTACCTAAAAGAATTTAACAAAAGCCGACTGTTTAACCAATCGGCCTTTGTATTTTCGTTCTTGATTTTTGCTCTATTTGAGCAGATGGTTAGCAAAAGAAGCTTAACTCTTAACCTACAACGATTTCCATTTGTGCATTACCGCTACCGCTATAATAGCTGTAATATATTTCGTCGCCGTAATATAACGTGCCTACAACCTCTTTTCTAATTTCGTAAGAGTAGTCTACCTTTGCGCCCGTTTGTGTAAATGTATAAGTAGCGTCGCTCATTACTACTCCATCTCTAACACCGTATACGGTACAAACGGTAGTATTACCTTTATCTTCGATTTTTACCTGTTCGGTGTAGTTGCCTTCTTTAAGTGTATAAACTATCTTGTTATCTTTAATACAAACACAACCGTTTGCCTGTTCTTTACCATCATAGGTAACTACAAATTTAATAACTTCAGAGCCGTCTTCAACGTTTCTAGCATATTCTAAGTTAATAACGGTTAAATGTTCAACTTCACCGGTTACAACCCATTCTTCTTGCTGAGTTGCCTCATTATAAACGAATTCACCAACTGTTTCAGTTGTGTAATCTCTAAGAGTCGCTTTAAAAGCGGTTAAGCCGTGAGTATCGTCAACCGTTGTTTCAAGATCAACTAAATCATTACTTACGTCTTGGTATCCTTCGTTATACATGGGATTTGCAATCGTTCCATTAAAGACCTCTTTTAAAGTGCTTTCAACGTCTAAAAGAAGCTCGTTATCGTAAGCAAATACTTCAATTACGTTAACTATTGATTCAATCACTTCATCTATTGCTATACGAGCAATCGCTTCAACCCCTTCACTAAGGATAGCACCATCCATTAATCTCATTATTTCTTCAAACGTAACGTCTACAAATGGGCTGGGCATTAAACAGCTAACTATTTCTTGTAAAGAGTCTATTAGTTGGTTTATTCTAACGTTTGCGTCAACTTGAGGCGCACCAACAGTACCTGCAAATAAATCTGTAAGAAGCTCTTCCACACCGTAAATTAATTGGTCGTAATCGGGAATAGCGTTAGCAGTAATACTTGCAAACATTTCGATTACGCTATCAAGCTCAATGTGCCTTGTCTTTCCTAAGAAATACTTTAACTCTGTATAACCGTAAATGTTTTGAAGCTCATCAAAAACAGCATCAATAATGGGGTTTGCCACGAATTGGTCAACTATCATTTTAATTTCAGCTAACGCACCGGCAACCGTTGTTTGACCGTTTATTCTTACAGCTTCAAATTCGTCTGAAGAATTATAAACCAATTCAAAAGTAACGTATTGAGGAATAATACCAACGACGCCTTCTATCGTTTCAATAACGCTTTCGCTTGTGCCTAAGTATAAAGCTAAAAGCTCGTCTACGGTGATAATATCAAGAGAGTCCGTTAAAGAAAGGAATACTGCCTTCATATCTTCAACAGTAAAGCTTTCGGGTACTAAGCCAAGTTCAACTACTGCTTCGTGTAAAGTAAGGTCGTGCGCTGACTGTATTATGCTAACGATACTTTGATTTACTCCAAATCTACTAAGAATAAGAACGTCAATAATATCGTGAATTCTATTCACGTCAATATTACAGCTTTCAGATAAAGCTATAATAGTGTTTGAAATTTCTCTTATAGTCATTGCGGGCATATTTTCAATAAATTCACAAATATTATCAAAACTGCCTTCGCCGTAAACTTCGTTTAAGTAATCCTTTAAAAGCTTGCCGTCCATTTCGTTTAAGAAAACGCTTACAGCATTAAAGTTAAGCTCTAATACGGTGTTTTCACCCTCTTCCTTAGCAATATATCCCTCTTCTAAGAATAAAGAAACTAAACCGTCTACTTTATTTACGTATTCTTTACTGATAATTTCCGTAAGCGTTAACGATTCGAACACTTTTACAATAGAAGGTATGGTGTTTATAATAACTTCCATCTCTAGCATTACTCCAGGATTTATAACGGGCATACCGGGCATGCGCATATCTGCTAGTAATGAATAGATTAAAGCGTTTGCGTCCATTTTGCTGAAAGTGCTATAGCCAGCCCCTTCATCTTCGATAGACCATGATACTTGGTTACCGTTTACGTAAACGTAAATTTTTGTTTCTGTTTTCGCAACAGTTAGGTCATCAGGATTGGTAGTTTCATCAAATATTGCTGAACCTTCCTTACAGCTGAACTTGAAGAAACCAACGAATTCACCGCTAAGTGTGTTAATTTCTGCCTCTTCAATAGCAAATTCATAGCCGTTTTTATAACCAACTACCATAGAACGATCTTCGTAAACCACGTCGTAGTTAACGTTTTGCATATTACCGTTCGCACTCCATTTTAGTTTAACAGGACCAAACGCCTGAACTAAAAGATCAGAAATTTCGGGAATAATTACGGGAACTACGTCAATTTCGCGTGATTCAGATTCGTCGCACGCACTACAAGTGTTAACTCTAAGACCTTTTTCGGTTGTAGTGGGGAAACGCTTAACCTCGCTAACGAAAGTGTGCCCAACAGCGGGAACTTTGCTATCTACAAAGGTTTTACCGCAGCTACAGGTATGAGTTGTAAAGCCTTCTTCCGTACAAGTGGGGGCTGTTACAACGGGAACATAGTTATGCGTGTGCTTTTGTGGTTTACAAGAAGCAAACAAAGCGGTTGCCATAATCACAGCAAGCACTAAAGAGCATAAACGTTTAATTGCCTTCATAATAATCTCTCCTTTCTACCAATATTTTTACTTGGTATGATATTTGACCGTATAAAAACTAAAAAACTGCATGTTTTTTGTCCGCACAGTATTTATACTGTGTTAATTGTAACACTTAAAGAAATTAAAGTCAATAACAAAGCTCTATATTATCAAATTTTAAATATTTTTTTACTTACGCCATCTTTTAGCATTCGCTTAAATAATGCTTAATAAAACATAATGCAAGGAAAAGGACTTAAATAAAGCTTCACGCTCCTTAAAAAAGTGTGGTTTAATCTAAAACTCTTTTCTTTCTATTCAAGACGTAAACGTATAACCTATTACTATAATACGTTAGCCTTAGCGTACACGCAATAAAACCCGCTCATAGCTAGCAAAAAAGTTTAAAAAAACCCACGTATAGGTCGATTATCTCAATATACGGGCATAAAAAAAGCTTAGCGTAAAGCCAAGCTTTTTATTTTTATTTGTTATATGCAACAGCCTTATTAAACAACAACAACCGCTGTGCTTGTGGGAGCAAAGAAACCGCTGAAATAAAAGGTTGGAATCCCATCAGTAGAAGATGAAGTGGTGTTTGCGCGGTAGTATGAAATAACTATAAGATCACCGGCGTTGCAGGTAAATGATTTGATAGTATCTACATAGTTTTGAGTAACCTTTGTGTAATACAATATGGTTGAACCTGTGGTTAAGTTTTTAATGGTTAACATATAAGCGCTGTTTGTGCCCGACATCTCATTATTATAACTTATAGTATGAGTACCGCTTTCGTGCGCAACAAAATAAAGGTGATTTTGCATATAATCGTAAGTGTTACTTGTTGAGCCAGCGTAATATTTGCTTTGAGAAGGATATTTATATGCTTCTATTAGCGTTTCACTTTTACCGCTGTAAGACATTGATTTCCAACCGGCATATAGAGTAAAATCCTCTGTTATCTCACCACTAAAATTATATCTTGAAGTACAAGCACTATCTAAATACCAGCCCCTAAACGCGTAATCACTTCTTGTGGGCGTTGTTGGATATGCTAGTGTTTGCCCGTTTTTTACCGTTACGGTAGAGGGGTTTTTGCCAGAGTAATTATAATTATACGTTATGGTAACGTAATCTTTTTTCAAAATTTCCCAAACGGTTGACTCTCCGTTTACATAGTGCCAATAATTGCCCTCTTCCGTAGGCTGAATTTCAGTATAATAATAACGCGTTGCCTCTGCTAATTTATTATTTCCTAACGTACTAATATCAATATTATCCCAATCGCTTTCTGCACCCAAATAATAGACGCTTGTTAGTAAGTTACAATTATAAAAAGCGTTATCACCAATAGAAGTTATGCTATCACCTATTACCACCCTTGAAAGGGCTGAGTAATTACTAAAAGCCCCGCTTGCAATAACCTCTGTGTGACCGTGAGTGATGATAGCTGAAAGATTAGCACTTGCACCTTTTATCAAGGCAAAATACGAATTAGTAGGACTAGTAAGATATTCACAGTTGCCGTGCGTATTAAATTGCAAATTGTTGCAGGAATAAAACGCGCCTTCACTAATTGCTGTTACGCTATCCGGTATTACTACCGAGCTTAAACTACTACAAGAAGAAAACGCATACGCACCAATGGTTAATAAAGCGTTGGGCAAAGCAACTGATTTTATGCTGTTGTTATTTTCAAAAGCGTTATTGCAAATAGTAGTTACGGGTTTACCTTGGTATTCTTCTGCAATGCGAACGTTTACGGCTGTGCCCGCGTAGCCTATTACTTCGGCATAAGTGCCGTCTGCAGAAAGGTCGTATTCAACGCCTGCGGTTGGTCCAACTAAGCCGCCGCAAACAGAACAAAAATCAGAATTTAACACGGTGTGTTCTGCGTAATCTTTAGTTGAACCGCAGGTAGCGCAATTATACCAATGAAAAGTTGTATCGTAAGAATAATAAGTGTTCCAAGGGTGGTCTGTAATGGAAATATAGTTATCTATTTCTTCCTTAAAACAGTTTGAACAGGTTTTCGTATCGTACCCCTCTTCTTGACAGGTGGGTGCGGTTGTAACCACCGACCAATTATGATCTTTATCAATTCCCTGCTTCCACTCCACAGTGCTACAGCTTGAGCATACGCGATAGTATAAACGCTGTTCGCAATAAACGCTTTCCTCGCTATAAAGACACCATTCGCCAAAGTTATGCTCAGTCTTATTGGGGCTTTTAATTGTTTGCGAACTGCCGTCTGCAAAGGTAAGAATTAAGTCCCCGTTATCTGCAAACTGTACGCTCGTTATATTTAAGCCCTTTTCAAGTTCTACTATTCTATCTGTAAGCGCTGTTATTATTTGAGCATTGTTTGTATTTTGCGTTTTTAAGCTTTCAATAACCCCTTCTATCTCTGCAATTTTACTCTCGTAAGTGCCTTTTAATGAATTTATTGCATTTTCTAACGCTGTTTTGTTGCTTGCAATAGTTTTGTTTGCGCCGTCTATTGCACCCTGCAGTTCTTCTACCTTTACAAGGTATTCTTCTTTAAGCTTGGCAATTTCCTCTGCGTTCTCTTCATCTTTAGCGTTAAGCTCTAAAACCTTACTTTCGTAATCGGCCTTAAGCGTTGCCAATGCTTGGGCGTTTTCGTTATCGCTTGCAATAAGCTCCTCTATTTTAGCAAGATATGTTTCCTTAAGCTTGGCAATTTCCTGTGCGTTCTCTTCGTCTTTAGCGTTAAGCTCTAAAACCTTACTTTCGTAATCAGCCTTAAGCGTTGCCAATGCTTGAGCGTTTTCGTTATCGCTTGCAATCAGCTCCTCTATTTTAGCAAGATATGCTTCTTTAAGCTTGGCAATTGCCTGTGCGTTCTCTTCGTCTTTAGCCTCAAGCTCTAAAACCTTACTTTCGTAATCAGCCTTAAGCGTTGCTAGCTCCTCTGCGTTTGTACCCTCTATTAGTCCTTGCAACTGTTCTAGTTTAGCAAGATATTCCTCTTTTAACTTGGCTATTGCCTGCGCGTTTTCTTCATCTTTGGAGTTAAGGTCTGCTATTTTATTTTCGTAATCAGCCTTAAGCTCAGCTAATTCATCAGCATTTGCACCGTCTGCACCAATAAGCTCTTCAACTTTACTTAAATATTCCTCTTCTAAATCTGCAAGCGCCTCACTTGTTGCCTTATCTTGCGCGTTTAACTGATTAATTTGCGTTTGATATTCATTCTTAAACGCCGTTAGCTTGTCTTCATTTGCACTATCTGCTAAAACAAGCTTTTCAATCTCTGCAAGATATTTATTATCTAGTGCAAAAATTGCATCCTTGTTTTCTTTATCTTTAGCTTCAAGCTCTAAAGCCTTTCTTTCGTATTCCGCTTTAAAGGACTCTAAAGCCTGTGCATTTGCCCTATCGTTTGCAATAAGCTCTTCAACTTTTGCAAAATATTTATTGCCTAACGCAACAATATCCTCTTTATTTTCTTTATCTGCACTTTTAAGCTCTGCAAGCGTGGTTTGATATTCGCTTTTTAAAGCGGAAATGGCTAAAGTGTTTTGCTCAATCGCCTGCAATAACTGCTCGTTTTTTATCTCGTATTCACTTTCTAATGCAAAAATAAAGGACTGAAGTTCGCTTTTGTTTTTATCTACGCTTGTTCGAAGTTCGCTAATTAAGCTGTCCGTTTCGTCTTTAGTGTAACTAGTGGCAATACTGACAACCGTGCCCGCTGTCGACAGCGCTACTACCGAGCTTAAAATAATCGTAATAAGTTTTAGGTGATTTTTCATAACTTTCCCCTTAAAAAAATGCAATAAAAAATGCCGAACGTAAAGCAGTCAACACCCCAAAAACATGTATTCTTTAGCCTTTACGCTCGAAACCTTAAACACCAAAAAGAAGGATTATTAATTAAAAGCGTGCTTTTAATTAAAAATATCTTTAAGATGTTAATTTTATCAACAAAGGATTATAGCATTTCTGTATTCATTTGTCAATATTTTTTATGTTTTACATAAAACCTGCTTAACTAGCACAAACAAGCCATTAAACAAAAATTAACAAAATAGTGTATTTTTTATTAACAATAAATCAAAAAAGTGCCGTTATAAGTCGATTAACGGCACTTTTGTTTGTTTTTAATAAATTTATTCTTTTTAATTCTTAAAAATATTAGAAATTTATCCAAATAGTAGTTTTATCTACAACTTTTTCTTCGCCAATCTTTAAGAGATACCCATAGTGTATGCTGTATACGCTAACTCCGTCTTTAGAACTTTCTAAATTATAAGAATAACCCACTTTTCCGGTCCCATAATTTTGTAACAAATCATAGTTCACGTCAGCCATTTCAGACTTGATTTTTTCTTGAATTTTCAAATGAAGCTCGGAAGTGTTATCAGGCACACTGATTTCTGTATGTCTAATTGTTTCTTCTTTTTTTGTTCTATTTGTAGTAACTTGTAAAGCAAAAGTGATTTTTGAAATTTTTTTATTTTTATTCAAAACAAAGGTAATGCTCATTGGCATTTCCTCTTTTATTTGCTTTGCTTCTTTTAGTAGGTGATCAAGATTCATACTTTGAAAATATTCATAAACAAATTGATTTTCAAAATATTTTACCAAATCATCAAAATAATTTATTGCAGATTGATTTTCCTTGGGTGGGCAATCTTCAAAGATGGGCTGGACAAAATCTTTATAAATGTATTTTATTGCGTTAACGACAGTTTTTGCAGACACGCCGTCAAATAAAAGATGAACCCACTCGCCTATGCCATTTTTTTCAACAATCTCTTTAACGGTGGTTGTTTGATCATATTCTATATCTGCTATAAACTGTATAACAAACACAAAATACTCCATAATATCAATCGTTAAATGATATTGCTCGGTTGAATTTTGCAAATCTTCCCCACCAAAATACCAAATAAGATTGTTTGCAATAAGCAATAGCTCTTCAACGTTTAATTCTTCATTTGTAAAAACGTATTCCTTTTTATTGTTTGTCCCTGTTTGTAAAACATAATATTGTTTAATACCTTCAACAACCTCAACCCCAACGTACGTAGCGCTAGTCTGACTACGATGAGTGCTTTGCTCTTTTCCCTCAAATGGAATAAAAAGCGTATCCTCTTGGAGCTCGAAATTAACCGTAATACGTGTTTCAGGCGTTCCAGAAAAGTCTATTTCTGAAAAGACGTTTTCGCCTTCGGTAACCACTGGGGGTAATTTATTATCGCTTGAAGAAGTATTATTCGAGTTTGTGGAAGAGTTTGCCTCGCCACCTCCGCCACA
>JAFQBR010000132.1 GCA_017399665.1 Clostridia bacterium
AGCCTAACTTTGTGCTTGAGGCAGACTTTATCAATCATCAGGGCGGCGGCGGAATCTTCTTCGGCGGTGTTGCAGGCGGAATGAAGAAAAGCACTCCCGAGGATGACAAGACAAACGGCTACTACGCTTTTGTAAGCGTAGACGGTCTCGGCGGCGCACTCGGCTGCACAACGCATCCCGGCAAGTGGAGCGGCAACTTTACCGCAAGCAAAAACGGCGACAGATTTACTATCGGTCAGGATCTTCACTTCTACATCCGTGTAAGCGGCGACTATATCGTTTACACAATTTCCGATTGCGAAAGCAAGGAAGAGCTTTACAGAGCCGAGTACCGCAAGGGCGACAGTGCTTTTGACCGCTCTCCGTTTGAAACTGGCACTATCGCGATCCGCATCAACAATGACGGCGGCGTAGGCGGCTTTACCAACCTCAAGATTTATGAAAAGAAAGAGGCCACCACATTTACAGATGCCCCTTTCTGTTGAGCTTGCGCCCGGTTTAATAGAGGGTATTTTTGACGGTATTCAAAGACCGCTTGCCGAAATCGTTAAAAATTACGGCAACAGAATTACCCGCGGTATAAAGGTAAATAACCTAGACCACGAAAAGCTTTGGAATTTTATTCCCACGGCAAAGGTTGGAGATAAATTACAAGCAGGCGACGAAATAGGTTACGTTCAGGAAACACCTGTTGTTCGCCATAAAATAACAGTTCCCTTTGGCGCAATGGGCGAGCTTGTAAGCGTAAACGCAGGGCAGTTTAACATAACTCAAACGGTTGCTGTTATTAAAGATGGCGATAAAGAAATTCCCGTTTGTATGCTTAAAAAATGGCCTGTAAGAAAGGCGCGTCCCTATAAAGAAAAAATGCCCCCCGCAATGCCAATGGTTACAGGTCAGCGTGTTATAGACACACTTTTCCCAATTGCAAAGGGTGGTTGTGCGGCAGTTCCCGGTCCTTTCGGTAGCGGTAAAACGGTTGTTCAGCACCAGCTTGCAAAGTGGGCTGACGCATCAATTATCGTATACGTTGGTTGCGGTGAACGCGGTAACGAAATGACGGACGTTTTAAACGAATTCCCAGAACTAAACGACCCTACCACAGGTCAACCTCTTATGAAAAGAACGGTGCTTATCGCAAACACTTCAGATATGCCTGTTGCCGCGCGTGAAGCATCTATTTACACGGGTATAACTATTGCCGAATATTTTAGAGATATGGGCTACGACGTAGCTATCATGGCTGACTCTACCTCACGTTGGGCAGAGGCTCTTCGTGAAATGAGCGGTAGACTTGAAGAAATGCCCGGTGACGAAGGTTATCCTGCATATCTATCTTCAAGACTTGCAGAATTCTATGAAAGAGCAGGTATCGTTAAGGTTTTAGGTAGCGAAAACGTAACCGGTTCTATTACGGCAATCGGTGCGGTATCACCTCCGGGTGGTGACCTTTCTGAGCCCGTTGCTCAGGCAACCTTGCGTATCGTAAAGGTATTCTGGGGCTTATCTGCTTCACTTGCATACAAGCGTCACTTCCCAGCTATCGATTGGCTTGTAAGTTATTCGCTTTATGCAGATAAATTGGGTGTTTGGTTTAAAGAAAACGTAGGTCAAGACTACAACGAGCTTCGCGCTTTTGTAATGAGAATACTTCAAGAAGAGGCAGAGCTTGATGAAATCGTACGTCTTGTAGGTATGGATTCACTTTCTTATAAAGATAGAATGACCATGGAAACTGCAAAGGTTATCCGTGAGGACTATTTGCACCAAAACGCATTCCACGAGGTTGATACCTATACTTCACTTCAAAAGCAGTACAAGATGTTAAAGCTTATTTACGAGTTTTACAGACTTGGTAATATCGCGGTAGATAACTATGCAGAGCTTGATGATATTTTAGCTTGCGAGGGCAAGGAAAAAATCGGTAGAGCAAAATACGTAGAAGAAAAAGACTTAGAGCTTTTAGACCGCGCACTACGCGAAATGACGGCTGAACTTAAGAAAATAGCAGAGGCAGGGGATAGTGATGTATAAGGAATATAAAACGATAAAAGAAGTTGTTGGTCCTCTTATGCTTGTAGAGGGCGTAGAGGGCGTAGGATATAACGAACTTGTTGAAATAACGCAAAAGAACGGCGAAGTTCGCCGCGGTAAAGTGCTTGAAGTTAAGGATGACAAGGCTGTCGTTCAGCTTTTTGAAAGCTCACAAGGGCTTGAAATTTCAACTTCTAAAGCGCGCTTTTTAGGCAGAGGTATAGAGCTTGCCGTATCTGAAGATATGCTTGGCAGAGTATTTGACGGTATGGGCAACCCGCGTGATGGCGGTGCGCCTATTATTGCAGATAAAATGCTGGATATTAACGGCGAACCTATTAACCCTGCAGCTCGCGATTACCCCAACGAGTTTATTCAAACGGGTATTTCTGCAATTGACGGACTTAACACCTTGGTAAGGGGACAAAAGCTTCCCGTATTTAGTATGAGCGGTCTTCCCCATGCAGAGCTTGCTGCTCAAATTGCGCGTCAGGCAAAGGTTCGCTCTGGCGACAGTAAGTTTGCGGTAGTATTTGCGGCTATCGGTATTACCTTTGAAGAAGCAGAATACTTTATAGATGATTTTAGAAGAACGGGGGCTATTGAAAGAACGGTATTATTTACTAACCTTGCAAACGACCCCGCTGTAGAACGTATTTCAACCCCAAGAATGGCGCTTACCTGCGCAGAATACTTGGCTTTTGAGCTTGGAATGCACGTTCTTGTTATTATGACGGATATTACAAACTATGCAGAAGCATTGCGTGAAGTATCGGCTGCGCGTAAGGAAGTTCCCGGTAGACGTGGTTACCCCGGTTATTTATATACCGACCTTGCTTCTTTATACGAAAGAGCGGGCAGAATTAAGGGTAAAGAGGGTTCTATTACTCAAATCCCCATTCTTACCATGCCTGAAGATGATAAAACTCACCCCATTCCCGACCTTACAGGGTATATTACCGAAGGTCAGATTATTTTATCGCGTGAGCTTTATAAGAAGGGTATAGTTCCACCTATTGACGTTCTTCCTTCACTTTCACGTCTTAAAGATAAGGGTATTGGCGACGGCAAAACGAGAGAAGACCATGCTGATACAATGAACCAGCTTTTCTCTGCGTACGCGCACGGTAAGGAAAGTAAAGAGCTTGCTACTATTTTGGGTGAGTCTGCTCTTACTGCTACCGATAAGCTATACGCAAAGTTTGCAGAAGAATTTGAAAAAGCATACGTTTCTCAGGGCTTTGAAACAAGCAGAACTATTGAAGAAACGCTTGACCTTGGTTGGAAACTACTTGCAATTCTTCCAAGAAGCGAACTAAAGAGAATTAAAGAAAAATATTTAGATAAGTATTTAAACAAGCAGTAAATAAAAATTACCAAAATAAAAAGGCAAAATTGCGCTATTATATAATATATAGTCGCGCGAATAAAAAAAATTAAGGAATAAACATGGCAAGACTTAACGTAAACCCCACAAGAATGGAGTTGAAAAAACTTAAAACAAGATTAAAGACTGCCACTCGCGGACATAAATTGTTAAAAGATAAAGCGGACGAAATGATCCGTCGCTTTTCCGTTCTTATAAAACTTAATAAAAGCTTGCGTGATGAAGTAGAGCAATTTATGGGTAAAGTATTAAAGGAATTTTCTTACGCAAAAGGTCAGCTTTCTAAAGGTGCACTAGAAAATGCCTTTTTAATGCCCACCTCAACTTTAAAAATTACAAAGAGTACCACTTCTATTATGAACGTAGAAGTTCCCTCTTTAGCTGTTGAAGAAAGAAAGGGCGAGGATGCTTACCCATACGCCTTTTCTCAAATCACAAGCGAGGCGGATTATTCTGTAAAAAGAATATCAGAAGTTATCTATAAACTCGTTAAGCTTGCAGAGGTAGAAAAGCAGGTTGCTATGCTTGCAATCGAAATAGAAAAGAACAAACGACGCGTTAACGCACTTGAACACGTCATGATTCCCCAGCTTGAAGAGACAATCGCTTATATTACTTCTAAATTAGATGAAAACGAAAGAGCCTCTATAACGCGTTTAATGAAGGTTAAGTCAATGATAGCAGAGCGCCAAATTGCAGAAAATTAAAAAACAAAACCCGCCTTAAAAACCTGCGAAAGTGCAGTTAATCGACCTATAGGCGGGTTTTTTATATTTTTTTCTTTAAAATATAGGTCGAAAAAGTGCAAAAAATGCAAAAGACAGACGGAAAAAAAACGAACATTTTTATTTATAAAAATAAAAAATTATAAAAAAAACAAAAAAAATGGGCAAAAAGTATTGTAAAATTTGAAATCTTGTGTTAATATATTTGTATCTGAAATTGTAATATGTAATATATAATACATTTTTGAAGCATATCTTTTTGATGGGAGATACGATATGGCAAGAAAAAATCGCACAAAATTAATACCGTTGCTGCTGGCAATGATATCTTGCATAACGCTGTTTTGCACAACGGCGCTAACCGTTTTTGCAGACGAACAAGCATCTTCATTTAGCGAAATAGTAGAAGCACTTACTAATGAAGACGTTGCGATGATAGCAGACGTTATAGTTGCCGAAGATTTAGAAATAAACAATAAAGACGACGTTCGCGATAATTTATTTGCCGACCCGGATCTGGATAATCAAGTTAAAGCTAAGCAACTTACAATCGTTTTAGAAATAGCTAAAGAAAAAGCAGAATGCAAAGCTCGTTTAACAGACGAGTATATAGCTCAAACAGTTGAGCCTGCAAGCGTTGCAAATTACAAGCAGGCAAGAGATCAGCTTTTAGCTAGTTACAAAATAGAAGGTGCAAGGCTAAACGCTTCTGATTGGGAAGCTTATCTTACAGATCTTCAAAGCTCCTTAGAATTAAAAGCTCAGGTACTTGAAAATATTCTTAACGATGACCAAGCTGCTTTTAGTAAGTTTTCTAAAGATAGCGCACAAAAGGTTGTTGACGAGTACAACAGCTTAATTAAAATAACGAACGTCGGTGGCGGAGACGCCTTTTCGGTAGAAGGTTATTACGAACTTGAAAAAGCAGAAAAGTTAAAAGAAGTTCTTGATAAATATGTAGAGCAGGAAAGCGAAGCTTACGTTTTTGTAAATCCCATCGAGTACGTAGCAAGCGAAGTAATGCGTTGCATAACAGAGGTTGAAGAACTTACTAAAAAGGCAATTAACGAATTAAAGGCAGTTCCCAAAAACAGTATTGAAGAAGCTTATCAGCTTTACAATTATTGGTTAACTATTAAGGGTGACCAAACGGCGCCTGATTATAACGATACGGTAGCAAAGCTTAAAACTCTTGCAAACAAGGCTATAAGCGATTACGAAAACAAAGCTACCGCGCAAATGAAGAGCTATTATAGCGGTGAATATAGCGCACTAGTAGACTTTATTGAAAACATAGACGGCTACGATCTATACGTTCCTGTAAGGGTTGCATCTCTTACAGATGAAAAGGGTGTTGTAACGATTACTGCTCAATATGCAAACGGCCAAAAGGCAGAGGTTCTTCCCGATAACTGTTCACTAGTTATTTATTCAACTGCAAACGGCGTTGCAAAGAAAAACGCGTCAAACTAAATCAAGAAAATAGACGACAATTTATCTGTTGCATACTTCCTTTCTTACAGAGTTATAAGACACAACAACAATTACACCTTACCTTCTAGGGACGTAAACAACAAACAGATTACATATCAAGTAACCATTGATTTAAAAGGCTACTACGAAAAGTACTGTAACCCAACGGGTAGGGAAATCGATAAAACAGAAAACATAGAAAAAGCGCTAGAAATTGTTTCTACGCTTGATAACGAAAACGCCTCAATGTGCTACGGCTACGAAAAAGGCGCTATCAAATCTTTTGAATACACACTTGAAGGAGGAGTTCTCGTGTTTACAACCACGTCTCTTTTAAACAACTTATGTGTTACGGGCGCAAACCTAGATTCATTAATAACTAATCCGTTATTCTGGGTTGCTTGTGTGCTTGCTTTAATTCTTCTTATCGTAATTATTAAGCTAATAGTTAAGCACGTTAAATATAGAATTAAGTTCGTTACTAACGGCGGTACTCACGTTGACTCTATCAGAGCAGCTAAGGGCGAATATTTCGTTATGCCCACACCTCCTGTAAAAGACGGTTACGTATTTGCAGGTTGGTTTACCGATAAAGCGCTTACTCAAAGATTTATGGGCACTTATATGGCTCGTAGAAAAGGCTTTAAGCTTTATGCAAAATGGGCGTGTCCTGTTACTTCAACAAGACTTGTTGAAATGTACGACGCATTACGCGATTTAATGAGATCTTACAAGAAAGAAAGCTTTAAACCCTTACTTGGTCTTACCGAAACGGAAATGATCGCGTCAATGTACTATAAAACGACTCACATTCAGTTGAACCTTGCAATTAACCCCAGCGTTCTTGAAAAAGAAGGTATTAAGGTAAAATTAAGCAAGGAAAGAAAGTTTGCTGAAATACCCACTCAAATCATTATTTCAACTGAAGAAGTATTTGCAACTGCATTAGACCTTACAAAACGCGTACTTGTTTCTAAGGGCTTACAACCCATTGCAGATTACGTACCTGGCGAACCCTCTACCGAAAAGGATAGAGCAAACGGCTTTGCTTATATGTTACGTAACGACCGCGTTGCAAAAACTGCTGAAGATTACTTTGAACTTCTTCGTATTGCTGTTAAGTCTTACGTTATGGAAGAAGATAACGGTAAGTTTAAACCCGGCGACAAGGTAACCTTAGCAAGACTATACGTAACCAACGAAGTTGCTTGCTTACACTTACCTGTAGTTAAAGGTATTAAGGGCTTAAAAGCATCACGCAATGCGCGCTTTGCAGATACCCCTGTTGAAGTTAAGATTTTAGCTCCTCGTGACGTTTTAGAAGCTTACGCTTTAATTGACGCAGTAATGAGATCTAACGGATTTGTTAAATCACCTGAAAATGCTAACGATTTACAAGACGTTAAAGTTCCTGCAACCAACGGTTTTGCTTATACGTTAATATTCTAATTAACTAAACAAAATAGCACCCTTTACCAAATGCGGTAAGGGGTGTTTTTTTACCTAAAAACGTATAATAAGTTATAAAGCTATAAAATACGGGCTTATGTGGATAAAATAGTGGTTTATCCACAAAAAAAGGGCAAAAATAAAAAATTGTTAATATCTTTGTGGATAACTGTTATATATATCCACACTTTTTTTACAGTATTTTTTTAACTTTATATAAATATATATATAATATGTCAGTTAAAAAATCTTCTTTTGTTTTAAAGGTTATTGCCCTTTTTCTTACTTGCTTTTTACTTATTTTTAGCGTGGAGTTTGTTCTTTTTAGTTCAACAGCCTTTTCCGCCTCTCTGCCAAAGCCTACCCACGTTATAGTTATTGATGCAGGGCACGGCGGTATAGACGGTGGTGTAACGGGTTCTGTAACAGGGGCTATAGAAAGCGATATTAATCTTGAAATTGCAAAAAAACTTTATGGAGTTTTTAAAAGTGCCGGCTTTGAGGTTGTTATGACGCGCACCTCTTCAGCTGGACTTTACGGGCACACGGGCGCTGGGCATAAAATGCGCGATATGAAGGCTCGCGAAAAAATTATTAAAGATAGTGTGCCATCACTCTTCATTTCTATTCATCAAAACAAATTTTCAAGTTCTTCGCGCCGTGGTGGTCAGGTTTTTTATAAAATGGGTAGCTCAACCTCTTTTTCGCTTGCAAAATGCGTGCAAGAGCAAATAAACGCTCTTAAAGATAACGGCAGAAAAAGTAGCCCTTTAGCTGGCGATTACTATCTTTTAAACGTGGCTTCTTGCCCATCGGTAATCGTTGAATGCGGATTTTTATCCAACCCTCAAGATGAAAGGCTTTTAATTAGTGAAAGTTACCAAAAAGAATTAGCCAACGCCATCTATTACGGCTGTATGCAATATTTAACGACTGAATAATAAACAAAACCAAAGTGCCAAGCAAAGCCCAGCTTGGCGTTTTTTTTTAAAATGCTTTTTTTACTTGTTTATTAAGTAAAAAAGTGGTAGAATAACAATAAGTAAACTTTTTTAAAGTTTAATTTTTATATAAAACAAACAAAATACATTTTTTTGGGAGTCGTTTTATGAAAAAATCAGTATTACTAAAAGCTTTAATCGTGCTTTTAACGTTATGCGCTACGCTTTCTTTTTCTGTAGCTTGTAGCAAAAAGCATAGTTGTTCTTACAATATTGAAGGCGAGCAGTTAAGGGCTTCTACATGCATTGAAATGGGCGAAAAAGTAATGTATTGTTCTTGCGGACAATCAATTACGGTAAGCATTCCTAAAGCAAATCATGAATATGGAGAAGGTATTGTAACTAAAGCTGCTGATTGTAAAAATCAAGGAGAGATGGTTTATAGATGTGAGGTTTGTTTGGATGAAAAGAAACAAACTATTCCTGCAACAGGTGAGCATGATTACGCAGAAATAATGTTGAAACAGCCAACTTGTACAGAATATGGTGAAAATCTTCTTATTTGTACCACCTGTGAGAAGCAAGAACATGTAAAAATTTCAAAGAGTGAGCACGTAAACGTTCAAAGAATTAACATAAGCACACTGCGCACTAAGGCTACTTGCGAAAGTAGTGCTACGTACTGGTATTCGTGCGACAATTGCGGAAGTGTTTCTAGCAGTGAGTATTTTGAATATGGCGAGGCTTTAAATCATGATTGGGCTAATGACTATTCTTGTGTGCAAAATTATTGTTTAAATTGTGAAGAAAAAGCGGATGGAGATGGGAAGCACCTTTATGGTGAGTGGCAAGAAGCCCCCATTAGCTTATGTAGCGCCACACCAATTCTTTTTCACGCGTGTGTAAATTGTGGGTATATTGAAGACGCTGAGGGTAGTCAAAACGCCATATTACACCACGATATAGAGTTTTTAATTAGTAAAGATGCAACTTGTGAAGAGGGTGGCGAGTATACTATAGGATGTAAAAATTGTGATTTTATACAGACGACTTATACTGATGCGTTAGGGCATTCCTATAAATGGGTAACGACAAGCAGTGCTCACAAGCAGGTTTGTAAACGACATGGTTGTTCAAGTGTAATAGATGAAGGTGCACACGTTGCAGGAGAAGATGCAACTTGTACGCAAGACCAAGTTTGTATTTATTGCGATTACGTTATTACCCCTCATACTGGCCATGCATATACTGAGCTTGCCGATAAAGATCCTACCTGTACGCAAAGCGGTTATAAAAATGCTATGGTATGTGATAACTGCGGTTATTTAAGCATGCAATTTTTACCTGCGTCTCATAAATATGTATACGTAAAAGGAATAGAGGCAACATGTACGCAAAACGGTGTTATCAACCACTATAACTGTACGTCATGTAACAAGCTTTTTAATAGACATTATCAACAAATCTCAAATATTACAATACCTGCTACGGGGCATAACTTAGATGAAGTATGGGTGGCAAATAAAACTCAGCATTATCACGTTTGCATAACCTGTAACGAAAAACAAGAGGTTGGTGCGCATAGCTCAAGCGGACCTGCAACGGAAAAGAATGCAGAAGTGTGTACCGTTTGCGGTTATGAAATTGCTCCTAAATTAAAGCATAATCATAAATATACACATAGTGTAGTAGCGCCTACCTGTATAAGTAGGGGGTACGATCTACATAAATGTGAAAATTGTAAGTATAGCTATAAAGACAACTTTGTTTCTGCAACAGGGCATAATTATGTGAACTATACAGTAAAAACAGTTGCAACCTGTGAAGGAGCTGAAATAAGTGAAGGTGTTTGCTCTGTTTGCGGGGCAAAGAACAGTAAAACAACAGGCGAAAAGTTAGGGCATATTATAAGTGCATGGCAATATGGGACAGAATACGAATGTCCCAAGGGTGGATATATGTATAAAATCTGCCTGCGTGAAGGCTGTGGAATAATTATCGATGAAAAAAATCCAAATAAGGGCGAACATAGATGGAGTAATTGGATTTACGAGCTTAATCCCACGTGCAACCAAACGGGACTAAAGCATAAAGAGTGTACTCTTTGTGGTGCGCATACGCAAAGTGAAGAAGATCCTATACTTGGGCATGATTATAGAAATTATACAACTGTAATTCAACCCACTTGTGAGTCCAGCGGAATAGGAAACAAAACCTGTTCAAGATGTGGCGATGTTGCGACTTACGATAAAGAGGCATTAGGTCATATTTTAGAAGATGTTATAGATAAAGCCCCATCTTGTATAGAGGAAGGAAGTGCTCACAAACAATGTAAAAGGAAAGGGTGCCTATACAAAGAGGCTAGTTATGGCTTGCCTATTGTAGATCACGAATATAAAATCAAAGTGGACGTAGAGCCAAGTTGTTTCTACAAGGGGCATTATGTTAAAATTTGTGCATGCGGTAAGATTAGCGAAAGCGGAGATCTTGACGAAACAAATCACGTCTATGAAAAAATTTACGTTATAGAAACAACTTGCGATAAAGATGGCCGTTATTATGAAAGATGTAAATTCTGTCACCTGAAAAAGCAAACTCAAACAGAAGATGCATACGGTCATAATTTTGGCAGTTGGCAAACGGAAATTGCTGCAAAATGTGTAGTTCCTGGCGTTAAAAAGCATGAATGTAGTAGATGTTTGCTTGTGGAAAGAGAGTTAATTCCTGCAACTGATCATAAATTTGTAAAATATGAAAAAGATGATTACTGCCATTGGTTAAAATGCTCAAACGGCAGTTGTCCTGAAAGAACGGGTTATGCTGTTCACAGTTATAGTGTAAGTGAAAAATCCTTAACCCAATATGGTGGCGGAAAAATAACATATACTCATTGGTTAAGATATACCTGTGACGTCTGTGATTATTATTATGATGGCGAAAAAATTTCAAACGTAAAACATAATTCAGTTAGCATTAAAAAAGGCTATCCTGCAACTTGTACAGAAAACGGCTTAACGTACGGTATTGTTTGCGCTGTTGCTAATTGTGGAAAAGTTATATTAGAGCAACAAGTTATACCTGCAACTGGCCATAAACAAAGCGATTGGCACGAAAAATCGGCCTCCACTTGCACAAAAGCAGGCGAGGAACAAATTACTTGTGTTTACTGTTGCGCAGTTTTACAAATTAGAAGTAAAGATATTTTACAGCATGTTGCTGGCAGTATGAAAACAGTAAAATGGGCTACGTGTGAGCAAGCTGGGTTAAAACAGCAAAAGTGCTTACATTGCGGTATTATTTTAAAAGAGGAGACAATATCCGCAAAGGGGCACGAATATAGCACCTCTTGGTCGTTTAATGGCGAAACTCACTATCAAACGTGTTTAAACGGTTGCGGTTTAAAACGCTACGAAGAATCGCACGAGTTTAGAGAGGAAATAGCAAGTTATAGCTATAGCGAAAACGGTATAGATACTTACAAGGTTTGGATTGAATACACCTGTTCTTGTGGTTATTCATACAATAGTGACGTAGCAACGGTAATTCAGCATAATTTATTTAAAATAATACCGGCTAAAGAGCCTACTTGTACAGAACAAGGTCATAGCGCTTACGTTATTTGTGCTGTAGAAGGCTGTGATGATGTTTTAATTGAGCCTTCATATATTGATCCATTGGGTCATGATTTAGTTGACGGCAAATGCACAAGGTGTGGTTATGAACAAACTGACAACAAATATTTCATTTTTGAACTGCTAGATGATGACACGTATAGTGTGAAAGAAGACACAAGATATGTAAATTCACTACCAGCAAAAATTATTATTCCTTCAACATATCAAAACAAACCTGTTACAACCATTGCGGAAGATGCTTTCACTTCTTGTAATAACATGGAAGAAATTGTTATACCGAATAGTATAACAAGAATAGAAAATTACGTTTTTTATCAATGCTATTCGTTACAAGAACTTATTATACCAGATAGTGTAAAGTATATTGGTGATGGATTTGCTAGAGAGTGTATAAGCATAAAAAATGTCAAAATTCCTAATGATTTCACATATATTAGTGGTAAATTTTTTGCATACTGCACCGCTCTTGAGAATATAGAAATACCAAGTACTGTAACAGTAATCGACTCTAATGCCTTTAGGGGTTGTGAATCTCTTACGAGTATAGTTATTCCAATTAGTGTTAATATGATTTGGGATGAGGCTTTTGCAGAGTGTCCTTCACTTATTGTTTTTTGTGAATCAACTAATAAAGATCCAACTTGGAACGCTGGTTGGGAGGACTCTTTGGTTTACTACTATAAAGAGACGCAGCCCACAGAAAGTGGAAATTATTGGCATTACGTAGATGGCATTCCAACAATTTGGGAAATTGTAGTAGAAGAAACAGCTTTTACACGAGATGGGGATTATATTTATATGGGTTTGTATCCGCAAACGATAAAGGCAGATAATATTACTATTAGTTCTATTAAAAATGAACAGGGTTATTTTCTTGGTAGCGATAACGAATGGTATGCAAAAGTTGTTGCGACTCCATCAGGCACCGGGTACAAGTTTTCTAATTCAACGACTGTAATAAGTAATAATGTGTATTATTTTAAAGTTGAGCCAATTAAGTGGAGAATAATAACTGATGGAATTGACGGCATAGCCTATCTTTTGTGTGAGAGTGTAATAGACAGTAAAAGGTATGATGACGATAGCAATGATTATGATTATAGTGAAATAAAAGCCTGGATAAATGAAGAATTTTATAATGTGGGTTTTAATGACTTACAAAAAGGAGTAATAGTGAGTGCTTATGTAAACAACAACTCATCTTTAACAAGTATTCATGGACCTAGTTTGTATGTTCCAAGCAACGAAGTGTTTTTACTTAGCTATTATGAATTAACAAAAAACAAATATTTATTTAACACAAATGAAACACTGCCAAGTTCAAACAGAAGCAAGAAAGCAAGCGATTATGCAATATGTGTGGGTGCAATAATTACCACAAACACAGATTATTATGGCTATTCGAGCTGGTATCTTCGTACTATTACAGAAAATCATAAGGACTGTGTTATGTATGTTAATGAAACGGGTGTTGTAAATAATAGTGTTTGTGTTTATGAAAAAGGATATGGAATAGCCCCTGTTTTATATATTCGTTTAAGAGAGAGCAACTTAAGTGGCGGAAATATTTCTTTGGCTTAGTAATTAAGCTTAAAAGTAGCGGTAATCAACCTATACCGCTACTTTTTTAGTGGTTAATTGTATTTTTAAGATAAAATGATGAAATAGGAATTACTGTAATATAAATAAAAAAATAAAGATTTACTTAAAACAATTGTAAAAAAACGCAATATATGATATAATCATATATCATAATACCGTATTATGCGCAAAAAGGGGAAAATTCTTTTTTTAGCGCAGATAAGAGGGAAATTTGTTCGATATAAGCCAAAAAATTACAACAACGCAGGCAAAACTAATGAATCCTGTTGTGCTTGCCTATATTGGGGATGCCGTGCACAGTCTTTACGTGCGCGAAAAGCTTGCCTTTAATAGTGATGCAAAAAGCGGAGCTTTAAACAAAAAAGAAGCAAAGCTAGTTTGCGCCACCGCTCAGGCAAGTTTAATGTCGGTTATTTTACCCCGCCTTACAGAGGAAGAAGAGGCTATATATCGCAGAGCAAAGAATTCAAAAAAGATTAGCAAAGCCAAAAACTCTACGGCGGGCGATTATTCTAAGTCCACAGGGTTCGAGGCGGTTATAGGATATTTATACGTAACAGATCAAGAGCAACGAATGAACGAGCTTTTAAGTTTAAGCGAAAAAGGAGAGCAAGCAAATGACGGTTGAAGGAAGAAACGCAGTTAGCGAACTTATAAAAACACAAAAAACGGTAGATAAGGTTTTGGTACAGAACGGTCTTCGCGATGCAGAATCCAAAAAGCTTTTATTTGAACTTCGCGAAGCAGGCGTAAAAGTTGCTTTTGCAGACAAAGCTGTTTTAGATAAACAATGCAAAAGCGGACGTCACCAAGGCTTTATAGCATTCGTTACCGATTTTGAATATTCTGATTTAGATGAAATGATAGAAAATTCTATGGGGCGCGACTGTTTCTTTTTAGTGCTAGACGGCATTGAAGACCCGCATAACCTTGGTAGTATTATTAGGGTTGCAGAGTGCGCAGGTATCGACGGTATTGTTATAGGCAAGCACCGTTCTGCAAGCGTAACCGATACTGTTATGCGTATTTCTGAAGGCGGAGCAAACCACGTTGCCATTGCAAAGGAAAGAAATATTAACGACAGCATAGAAAAATTAAAAGATGCCAACATTTGGGTTTATGGCTTAGAGCTTGGCGGTAGCGACCTGTATAAGACCAACTTAACAGGCAGAATAGCCATTGTTATCGGTGGGGAAGATACAGGTATTAACCGCTTAACCAAAGAAAAATGCGACGGAGTTATGTCTATTAAAATGCACGGCAAAATCAATTCGTTAAACGCATCCGTTGCAACGGGTGTTGCCGTGTTCGAGGCGCTACGTCAAAGGCAGGCGTAAAGTGGACTGTAATTTTTCGGACGAGCAGTTAATAAAAAAATTCAAAGCTGGCGAGGCTTTGGCGTTTGAAGTTATTTACGATAAGTATAAAAATATGATAAAGTCTTGCGCCAGAAAGTTCTTTCTTGTTGGCGGAGATAACGAAGATCTTATGCAGGAAGGGGTTGTTGGGCTACTTAATGCAGTTAACACCTTTAACGGCAAAAGCGGATTTTCTACTTACGCTTATACCTGCATTAAAAACTCAATGATTACCGCGGTAACTCGCGCGCAAAGTCAAAAAAATCAACCGCTTAACAGTTCTCTTTCCATTCACACCTTAACAGATGATTTTTTAAATCTCTATTTAGATCCGGAAATGGAAGTTATCGGTCAAGAAAGCGCAAACGAGCTTATGCAAAGAATAATGCTAGCACTTTCCTCGTTTGAAATAACCGTGCTTAAAATGTACGTAGACGGGCTTTCTTATTTAGAAATAGGCGAAAAGCTTAACAAAACGCCAAAGTCAATAGACAACGCGTTACAAAGAATAAAAAGAAAAATAACAAAAGTTATAGGCTAAACGGCTTATTCGCGCGCTTTATTTTTGCGTAGCGAGCCAAAAGGAGATAGTATGTCTTATCTTGCCCTTTACAGACAGTTCCGCCCAAAGACCTTTGATGAAATTATAGGTCAGGAACACGTTGTACAAACTTTAACAAATCAAATAAACACAAACAGAGTAGGTCACGCCTATTTGTTCTGTGGCGCAAGAGGTACGGGTAAGACTACCGCTGCCAAGGTTTTTGCGCGCGCTATTAACTGTTTATCTCCTGTAAACGGTAGCCCTTGCGGTGAGTGCGAGGTTTGCAAAAAGCTTGAAAGCCCCTCTAATTTAGACGTTTTAGAAATGGACGCGGCTTCTAACAATAAGGTAGAAAACGTGCGTGATATTCGCGACAAAATTCAATATCCGCCCGTTGCCGGCAAATATAAGGTTTATATTATAGACGAAGTGCACATGCTTACAACGGAAGCATTCAACGCGCTACTTAAAACGCTGGAAGAACCGCCCTCACACGCAGTATTTATTTTAGCAACTACCGAAGTTCATAAAATCCCTGCAACCATTTTATCAAGATGCTTGCGTTTTGATTTTAAACTTATTTCAACTGCTAAAATTGCCGAATTTATTTGTGAAATATACGATAAAGTTGGCAAAAAATACCAAAAAGAAGCAGTTACTTTAATTGCAAAGGCTGGTGAAGGTAGCGTTCGTGATGCGCTTTCTATTGCTGATATTTGCCTTTCTTATTCTGAAAACGAGCTTACCTACGACGACGTTTTAGAGGTTTTAGGCACTTCAGACCGCGCAGTTATCGAACAGCTTATTGGTGCAATGTTTGATGGCGAAACAGGTAAAATGCTCTCTTTAACAGACGAGCTTTTAATGCGTGGAAAATCAGTTGCAATTTTAAACCGCGACGTAGCTTCAGCACTTCGCGACATACTTGTTATTAAAACCTGTTCGAACGCAAGCGAGGTTCTTTCTATTCCTCAAGATAAACTAAAAGAACTTCAAAAATTAAGTGAAAAAACGGACGTGCACGCATTACTTCGCGATATAGAAATTTTCTCTGTTTGCGAGGCAGATTTAAAATATAGCACTCATCCCAAAATTGTGTTTGAAACGGCTGCAGTTAAAGCAAGTTTGCCACAAGCAGATTATAATATAGACGCTTTAATGGCAAGAATAGCACTTTTAGAAAAGAAGCTTGAAAACGGAGAATTTACTGCAAAACAGGTAGCTCCGTCACAAAATTTAGCAAACGCTTCTCAAAATATTGACCAAACGACAAAAAAACAACCAGAAATTACTGCCGAAGTTAAGGCTGAAGAGCCTAAAAAGGTTGTTGTAGCGCTAGAAAAAACAGAAGAAAAAGTAGCAGTTAAGCCTAAAGAAGAAATAAAAGAAAATAAGGCAAAATCTATACCATCTTCTTTTGAAAGTGATGAAGATTTAGCAAGCTTATTAGCTACGGCTGACCAAGGTGGTTATGGCGAAGAAGAGCAGTATTCATTTAATATGTTTGATGCTCCTGTGGCTAAAAAGCCTGCCTATAGCGCGGTTAACGGCACAAAAGAGCAAAAAACAGAACAAAAAGCGCAAGAAAAAGAGCAACCCACTCGCCCTTCAGAAGAAGTAAAGCAAGAAACAAAATTGCCTTCAGGTGGCGATGGCGAAAGAGTTTGGGGCTCTGTTCTTCGCAAGCTTAGAACAGATAAAGAAATTATGCTTTGGGTTGCTTGCCAAGACGTAAGCGCTAAAGCGGACGGAAATATGGTTGCTGTGTTTACACCGGGCGAAAACGAGTATAATTTACTTTCTAAACCGGAAAATGTTGCAAAGCTTACAAAGTACGTTAGTGAATTTGGTTTTGCTGGTGTTAAAATTTTAAGTGATAACAGCGCGCAAATTCAAGAGCAAGAAAACGAAGCCGAAACAGATGCAGTTAAGCAATTTTTTGGCGAAGAAAAAATAAAAATAGAAGATTAAAAGGAGAATATAATTATGGCAGGATTTAAAGGTGGTTTTGGTGGATTTGGCGGTAACGCTCAAATGCAACAACTTATGAGACAGGCGCAAAAAATGCAAGAAGAAATGGCAAAGGCGCAAGAAGAATTAGAAAATGCTGAAATCGAAGGCGAAAGTGGCGGTGGTCTTGTTAAAGTAGTTGTAAACGGCAAGAAGATTGTTTCTTCAATCACAATTAGCCCTAATGCTGTTGACCCTGACGATATGGAAATGTTAGAAGATTTAATTATTGCAGCTCTTAATTCTGCTTACGAAGAGGCTGACGAATTATATCAAGAAAAAATGGGTAAATTCGGCAATGCCGGAGGTATGTTCTAAAAAATGAAGGTATTTATAGAGCCTATTGGTAGGCTCATAAACGAATTTACAAAATTACCGGGGGTTGGCACTAAAACTGCTCAGCGTTTTGCCTATAAGGTTATTAATATGACTGATGAAGAAGCTCACGCCTTTGCAGAAAGCATTATCAATGCCAAAAAACAGGTAAAATATTGCTCCATTTGTGGGAATTATAGCGAAAACGAGGTTTGTGATATCTGCAAAGAGCGTTCTAAAGAAACTGTTTGCGTTGTAAAAGAGCCAAAGGACGTTATCGCTCTTGAAAAAGCGCATGAATTTTCTGGTGTGTATCACGTTCTTCACGGCACGCTTAGCCCATTAGACGGTATTGGTCCAAACCAAATCCGCATAAAAGAGCTTTTAGATAGAGTAAGGGAAGGTGAAATTAAGGAAGTTATTATGGCTACCAACCCCGACGTAGAAGGGGAAGCTACCGCTATGTATATAGCAACTCTTTTAAAACCCCTTGGTGTAAAAGTTACCCGTTTAGCTCACGGAATTGCTGTCGGCACGGATATAGAGTATGCCGATGTTAGTTCGTTGTCAAGGGCTATTATTGATAGACGCGACATGTAAAAAAATAAGCTTTATATGCTTCGTTATTGGCATAAAAATTTACGTTTTGGCTCAGTTACGTACGCAAAAGTACGCGCCTTTCGCCAAATCCGCATTTTTAAGCCACTAACTTGCATCTAAACCTTATTTACAATAAACTTTATATGCTTCGCATTTGTCGCAAAAAGTGCGTTTTTACTCAGTTGTTTACGCTAAGTAAACGTCCTTCGTAAAATACTCCTTGTTTGTGCCAACTGCTTGCATCTAAAACTTATTTACAATAAGCCTTATCTGCTTCGTTATTGGTATAAAAATTTACGTTTTTACTCAGTTATTTACGCTAAGTAAACGTCCTTCGTAAAATACTCTTTGTTTGTGCCAACTGCTCGCATCTAAACCTTATTTTACCATAGCCATTTTGCGTGAGTAAATTACGCATTTATGCGCGCATGTAATCAAAGATTTATCGTTGTATGTAATTACACCGCAAGGTATGTATATAATAAGAGCGAGCACTAAGTTCTCACGGGTGCGAATATCATTTTGCATTAGCAATAAAATTTATTAAAAGTGCCTATATGACGCGATTAACGGCATATTCATATTATATAAACAGTATAAAACAGTAGTAAAAAGGCTACTGTTTTTTTTGTTTACTCTTAACTAAAAATGACTACTAAACTAATAAATTAATGAAAAAGAGAAAAAGTAATAGCAACAGAATTAAAGTAAAAAATTAATAAAAATTAACAAATCACTTGCAATGCAAGTAAAATAGTGGTAAGATTAAATTGATATTATACTAAAAGTATAATTAAATTTAATTATTTTTTGGAGGCGGAAGATGAAAAAATCATTATTTGTGAAGCTTCTTATAGCTACTTTAAGCATTATGATGGCACTAGGTGGATTAGTTGCCTGCGGGGGAACACAAGAGCCTACTAACAGTGGCGAATCCTCTGCTATACAAAACAGTAGTAGCGCAGCGCATGAACACAGCTGGGTTGAGGCGGATTGTTTAAACCCTAAAACCTGTTCATCCTGTGGAAAAACGCAAGGCGAGGCTCTTGGGCATAATTTTGGCGAGTGGTTTGAAACTCAGCCTGCAACTTGCCAAGCAGAAGGAGAAAAGCGTAGGAATTGTAGCGTGTGCGGTTATTACGAAACCAGAATGATCTTCGTTATAGATCACGTTTATGAAAACGGCGCCTGCACCATGTGCGGAAAGGCAGAAGAAGTAGAACTAACGATTGCTCAAATCAAAACCAAAATAGATGAAAATCCAAGTGGTTGTGAGGTTACTTTTACCGGGGTTGTTGTTGGTTTTGACTCAATGGGTTATGCGCACGTAGGTGATGAAACGGGTATTATTTACGTTCGCGCAAAACACGCTAACTTAACGTTAGGTGCTTTAGTTAAAATTAGCGGCGAGGGTATCGTTTATGAAGGTAGTGCAAGCTATCCTGAATATACCCGCCAAATTAAAGCGGATGGAATTACCGTTGAACTTGCAAGTGGAAACGACCCCACCGTTAAGGAAGCGGTAATCGTTAGTTCAAAGGATTTAAAGGTTAGTGCAGAAAGCGATAAATCCAAAGAATTTCACGGCAACCTAGTAACCGTAACCGGTACTGTATACGTTGGTAGCGATAAATTTAATTATTACCTATTAGATGATGAAGGAAATCAATTGGTTGGGCTTCATCACTATTCAATGCATTTTGCAAACAGCGTGGAAGATTCCGTAAATAAGTTCAACGCGTTAAACGGCAAGAAGATAACCCTAACTGGCGTTATATACCGTTTATATACGGCGCAAAATCTTTGGACCTTGCAATATATTTATAACGAGCTTGAATACACCGTTATTAGCGGTGGTGGCGAAAGCTGTTCTCACGCTTGGCTTGACGCTGATTGCTATAACCCTAAAACTTGCTCGCTTTGCGGTGCAACGGAGGGTGAAGCTTTAGGTCACGAAGAGGTTATAACTAAGGCTGAAGAGCCCACTTGTGAAGAGAGCGGTTTAAGCGCGGGTAAATACTGTAGCAGATGTGATGAAGTACTAGCTCTCCCTTCAGTAGTTCCTGCATTAGGTCATACCGAAGTTGTAGATAATGCAGTAGCGCCTACTTGTACGGAAACCGGCTTAACCGAAGGTAAGCACTGCTTGGTATGTAAAAAGGTATTAAAAGCGCAAGAAACGGTTGCTGCTTTAGGTCATAATTATTATAACGGAAGTTGCACCGTTTGCGGAGCGAAAGATGATGGATATCACGTTCACTCTTGGAAAGCTGCAACCTGTGATAATCCCAAGACTTGTTCAACCTGTGGTGAAACGCAAGGTCAAGCATTAGGACATACTTGGCAGGAAGCAACCTGTGATACGGCTAAAACCTGTTTAATCTGTAAAAAGACGGAAGGGGGCGTTTTAGGTCACAATTTTGGCGATACGTATAGCTATGATTTAGCAAAACACTATAATTCTTGCGATAAATGCGGAAAGCAATCTTCTGCCGAACACAACTTTATAAACGGCGAATGTGAAGTTTGTAAGATGAGTAATCTTGTAACGGCTAAGCAGTTTAACGAATACGGTGAAACCTTTGCGCACAACACGACTTCAATCTTACAATATCGTATAAAAGGTGTTATTACTAAAATAGAAGACACTACTTGGGGTAACTGCTTTATTCAAGACGAAAGTGGGGAAAGCGTTTACGTTTACGGCTTATATAGCGAAGACGGGGTTGTATACGGCTCAATGCTGGTTAAGCCCCTTGTTGGCGACAGCGTAACTATTTTAACCGTATGCGGTAATTATAACGGACCTCAAGCTAAAAGAGCTTGCCTAGTTGAGTTAAGTTCACACGTTCACTCTTGGATAAATGCGACCTGCACAACACCAAAGACCTGTTCTTCTTGCGGTGCAACGGAGGGCGATGCTCTTGATCACAGCTACGGCTCGGTAACATATAATTTAGAATGTCACGAAGTGGCGTGCACTGTTTGCGGAGAGGTTTTAGAGGGCGTTCACACTTTTGAAAACGGTGAGTGTAGCGAATGTGGAATGAGCGATTCCTTAACGCTAGCGCAGTTTAACGAATATGGCAGAACTTTTGCATTAAATAAGTATTCTACTTTAAAATACCGCATATCGGGAAGAATCGTTCACGTAGATGAATCAAAATCTGTCTTTTATATTAGGGATGAGGAAGGTGAAGTCGTTTCCGTTGCCGGAATTGAGTATTTCGACGGCAACGTAACTAGGGTTGAGCTTACTAAAGAAATTGTTGTTGGAAACACTATTACGGTAGTTGCTAAATGCGGAAACAACGCTGGCTTACCCCGCGGAACAAAAGCAAATTTAGTTACTTTTACTCGCAACTTAGTTGACGGTTACATTGAATTTGAAGATTATATTTACTTTGGTTACTATCCTCAAACAAAGGTAACCGACGAAGAATTATTAGTTACCTTAAATCAAATGGTAGGCGCGCTTCCCACGGAAACAGACTCTGCCGATTGGATTGATTACGGTTACCGCCGTATTTTAGTTAATAATAATCCTTTTATGTGGTATAAAGACGTTAAGGTTGGCGTTGATACCTATAGAGCCGTATATTTCAGCACTGCCCGTCCTTTACAAAGTTACGTTAGCTCAAATAAGGGAAATCAAGGTTCTAACGGTTATTACGCCGGAACGGTTTACTGGTTTAGGTTTGACGTAATTAGATGGAAGGTTTTAGAAAGAAAACAAGATAGAGTATTTTTAATTAGTGACTTGATTATTGATTCACAATGCATTTATAGAAGCTCGGCAGTAAGAAGTGAGGACGTTGCAATTTGGCCCAATAACTATGAAAGAAGTGATTTAAGAGCTTGGCTTCACTCAGATTTTTATAACGGAGCATTTACTGCAACACAGAAAGAAAGTATTTTGCTTACCAACGTTGATAATAGCCTAGCAAGTACCGGCGACACAAGTAATAACTTTGTTTGTAACAATACGCAGGATAAAGTATTTTTATTAAGCCGTGTTGAAGCTAATGCTTATTTAGAAGCAGGCGCAAACTTCTATAAGATACCAAGCGCATATACTTTATCTCAAGGTCTTTCAATCAATAATAATCACAATTATTCATGGTGGTTACGCACGCCTCATTATTATGATCACCAAAATCAAGGAAGAAGCTCATTACTTATTGATGGAGTTCTTAACGCCGTTGGTTCAACCGATTCTAACTATACTGACGTTGGCGTTGTTCCCGTTCTTTGGATGAGTCTTTAATAGGTAATTAAGTTTTTAGCTTAGTTAAGGAATTTAGTGTAATAACGTGAAAGATTAACACAATAAAAATTGCCCGTTCATATAATGATGTGAACGGGTGTTTTTATGCAATTTTTTAAAATGCACAATCAAGGCAACGATTATATCTTTTTATTTGAAAAACCTTCGCGCGGTCAAATTGTTAGGCTGTGCGATAGAAATTTTGGTATAGGTGGGGACGGAGTAGTCTATATTTATAATAAGGATGGGATTTACGGTTACGAAATTTATAATAAAGACGGTTCGCGCGCTAGCTTTTGCGGTAGTGTCACACTAGCGCTTGGGCTTTATATTTACAAAAAGGAAAATAAAAAGTCCTTTAGTATTTTAACTGACTGTGGAATAAAGAAAATATCAGTAGAGCCTTCAGCCTCTGTCAATAAGGTATGCGTGGAAATGGACAAGGTTATATTTCCTAAGGAATACAATCTTTTCAATAGACTTATTACGCTAACATGCTTGGGCGAAAAAATTTACGTTCGGGCAACACTTGTAGACGTGGGTAATAAGCATTTAGTAATTCGTGGGTTATATAATGAACAAAAGCGCAAGAAAATTATTCAGGCACTTGAAAAGCATCCAGCATTTTTAGGTGGAATTAACGTTGAGTTTGTAGAAAGAAAAAGCAGTAGGCGTGCAAGAGTAATCGTTTACGAGCGGGGTAGCGGTAAAACACTTTGCTGTTCTAGCGGTGGAGTTGCCGTCTTTGCCGTGCTTAATGCGCTTGGACATGCCGATAAAGAAATGGATTTATGCTTTGACGGTGGAAGTTTAAATTTAAAAAAACAAGGCAAAAAAATACTGCTTTCTTCCTATCCTAAATTTTTATATTTTGGTAATTGGTGTAATTTATGAATATAAAGTGTGGCTATAAGTCGATTAACGGGGACTATATCTTTTCAAAGGTAAGTAAAACTGTTGCTCAGTTTAAAAAAGAAAACCCTAAAATAAAGGTGGTTGATCTTGGCGTCGGGGACGTAAAAAGTCCACCGCCAACAAAAATCTCTGCCGAAATTGTAAAGCAAAGCAAAAACTTTTCTTCTATAAAAGGCTTTTGTGGGTATCCCGATGAAAGCGGCATTAAAGAGCTTAAAAAGGCAATAAGTAAGTACTATAAACAACAGGGCGCATGCGTATTAGAAGAAGAAATTTTTATAACAACAGGGGCAAAACCGGCTATTGGCGAATTGTTTGAAATTTGCAATTTTAATAAAGCTTTTATACTTACCCCAACGTATCCTCTTTACGAAGAGCTTTGCTTGCTTCACGGGGTAGATGTTCAGTTTGAAAA
>JAFQBR010000133.1 GCA_017399665.1 Clostridia bacterium
GTTTATGCGCAAAAAGGCGGTCTTTTCTATTTCAGTAATACGGGCGAGGAAGTTTTAATCGATACCAGAGATGCCGACAAGGCTTACATTTACACAAAGGTTGAAGGCGAAGGCTGGATAAGGGAAACGCTTATTTACAGCGAAACCGACTATTCACTTGAAGATATTAAAGAACGTTGCGATCAGTATTCTAATACCATGTTTGGTTACCTTACAATGTATTCAAAACATGCTAGCATTCCAATGGAAAAAACCTCAGCCGTAGTTGCAGGTAGAGAGTGCGACAAATATTCCTTCTCTCTTGGCGTTATGGATTACAGCATTGATTATTCTCTTAGCATAGATCAACAAACAGGTATTTGCCTTGAGTGGAAGTTTAGCGGTCAAGCAGGAGAGGCTGGATCTGCAAACGTTGCTTTTGTATGCACAGCATTCCAAACTCCTTACGAGATTGAAATCCCTACTGATTATACCGACCGTATTCCTGAAATTGACTCCGATAATCAGTCTGAAGTAACCGAATAATACTATTTAAACAAATTAATAAGAATATGAAAAAGTTGATAAAAATTGATTGAAAGATGATTAATTTTATCAACTTTTTATTTTATTGTGGTGATTTCTAAAACTGCTGTTAATCGACTTATAGGGCGATCTTTGGGCAAAAAAACAAACAAAATCAAGAAAAAATATTCTAAAAAAATATACACATCATGGGTAAAAATCAAAAAATGATGTGTATAATTTTTTTTATAGGGATTTTGGAAAAATAAGAATTTTACAACTTGTAAATAAAAATTGCAATTCAATAAAATATGTGTTTTTAGTTATAAGTTTAATTAAATTATTTAGAAGCTTCAGTGGTAGGTAAGTTTTTTGGTTAAAAGTTTAAGCTTCTTCATTTTGGGATTTATTTCTTGGTTTTTTTATGCTAATGTTTAGTTAGTTTAATTTTAGTTGGTTTTTTATTAGGTTTAGTGTAATTTAACTTTTGCGTGAAAGTGCTGATAATCGACCTATATCGGCACTTTTTTGTTTTATTTTTGCCCATTTTGAGCTTGTAAATTAGATTTTTTGAAGATCCTCGCTTGGCTTGTGCTTAAAAAAACTAACGTAATTTCGGTAAAAAACAGAATAATCGGTAAAGCCTAAATCTTGGGCAATAGCAGTTATTGCGTTTTTGCTTCTAGTTGCAGAAATTAGGCTTTGGGCTAAAAGCATTTTTTTTGTTTTTATATAGTGCATAGGAGTAGTATTTAGCTTGTCTTTAAAAAGATGAAAAATATGACCTTCGCTTAAAAAACACTGTTTAGAAATATCTGATACACTTATATTTTTTCTGATGTTGCCGTTAATATATTGAAGCAAGTCGTTTAAAGATGAGTTTTCTGTTGTGATTGGAAGACTGTTGTCGTGGGGGATTAAGTGGTTTAACTTAAACGTCAGTTCTTTTGCTTTAATTTCAAAAATTTCTTCACGCTCTTTTTCGTTACAATTTTCGTAATAATAAGCCAATTCTTCTAACTGCCTTTGTAAAAGCTTGTGTTTACTTGAAAGCAAAAGCACTTTATCTAAATTAAGAGTTTGATTAAACTTACTTGGGTAAAGCACTATACTGATGCGTTCATAACTATCGTGGGGTGAAACTTGCAAAAAATGATATAGATGTGCAGGTATAATCAATAAATCACCAGGTTTTAAATTTATTGAATTTCCCTCGTAACCACAGGTGGGGTTACCCTCCATTACGTATAAAATTTCATGTCCCGCGTGTGCGTGCGAGGTGAAGTTTGTTAGTTTGTTAGAAAAAGATTTTGCGTGTTTATATGAAATAAAGTCGTAGGGCGCAAAATCGTAAAAGATTACCTTATTCACAGTAAATGCTCCTAAAATATGAGTATTTGCAATATAAATATAACATATAACAATTGGAATTGCAAATAATATTATATATAATTTTTATAGAAAAGCAAATTTTGCAAAAAAAAATATTACGATACGGTTGAGCGTGCCAATTTGTTGCGTTCAATGCAGTTATTGTAAAACAGGAGAAAAAAAAATGAAAAAGCTTAACCTAGCAATTATTGGACAAGGTCGCAGTGGAAAGGATATTCACGGTGTATATTACATCAGTGATAAAAACCAATATTACACGGTAAAATACGTAGTTGATGCAGATGAGCGTCGCCGTGAAATTTCAAAAAATCGTTATAAGGGCTGTGAGGTTTTTGATGATTACAGAAAGTTATTTGATAAAAATGATATTGACGTAGTTGTTAACGCTTCATATTCTCATATGCATTTTGAAATTACTAAGGACTTATTAGAACACGGTTTTAACGTATTAGTGGAAAAGCCATTTTGCCGTAACTTATATGAATGCGATACGTTAATTAACCTAGCAAAGAAAAATAACTTGCTGTTAACGGTATTCCAACAAACCTTCTTTGCTCCTTACTATGAATACACCAAGGAGCTAATGGATAGCAACAAGCTTGGCGAAACCAAGCAAATAAGCATTCGTTTTAACGGTTTTTCACGCCGTTGGGATTGGCAAACTCTACAAAAAAAGATGGGCGGAAACAGCTATAATACAGGACCTCACCCCATTGGTATTGCGCTTGGTCTTTTAGACTTCGACCCCAATGCCGAGGTAGTATTTTCTACTCATGCAAACACCGAAATGTCAAGCGGTGATTCAGATGATTTTGTAAAAATTATCATAAAAGCACCCAACAAGCCGATTGTAGATATAGAAATTAACAACACGGATGCATATTGCGATTACAACGTAAAGCTTCAGTGCTCACGCGGAACTTACAAAGCAACGGTTGGCAAATATAAGATGAAATACGTTGTTCCCGGTGAAAATGAAGAACGCCCATATATTGAAGAATTTTTACAAGATAGCGAGGGCAATCCCTTATATTGTTCTGAAAAATTGATTGCACACGAAGAAGAGGGCACTTTTGCAGGCACTGCGTTTGACGTAGGAACGGAAAACTTTTACAAGGATATGTACTTTGCTTTAACCGAGGGTAAGCCCTTGCGCTACACAGCAGACCAATTCAAGCAGGTTATCGGCGTTATTGAAAGGGTTCACGCAAACAATCCTTTAGCCGTTAGATTTTAAGGAGAAAATTATGTTTAAGGTTGGCATTATTGGAACGGAAAACACTCATGCAGCCGCATTTATGGAAATATTTAAAAACGACCCATTATATTCAGACATAGAGGTTGTTTGTGTTGGCGGTATGTATGAGCAATCAAATAAAGCTTTGCAGGAAAAGTACGGCGTTGAAATTATAAACGACGCCAATGAAATGGTAAAAAAGGTAGATGCTGTAATGATTACCTGCCGTGACGGAAAGTATCACGCACAGTACGCTATGCCATTCGTAATGGCAGGAAAGCCCTTGTTTATTGACAAGCCTTTTACAGTTAGCATTGAAGAGGCTGAAGAACTTGTTAGGGTGGCAAAGGAAAAGGGTGCTTTAATAGTTGGTGGCTCGTCAGTAAAAAGCGCATACGACGTTTTAATGCTTGAAAACGCCGTAAAAACCAACCCCAAGGACGTACGCGGTGGAACGCTAGTTGCACCCGTTAATATGCAAAACGAGTACGGCGGATTTTTCTTTTATTCATCACATCTAGCAGAAATGTGTTTACGCGTATTTGGCAACAATCCAATAGCAGTAACGGCAAAAGCTTTTGGCGGTAACGTTGTTGCACTGGTTGAATATGAGGATTACGTCATATCCTTGCAGTTTGTAGGTGATAGCTACGTTTATTTTGGTCAAATAGTTAACAAAAGCGGTGTATATGCAAGAAATATTGATATTTCTCTTACTTACCGCCATGAATGTGAGCAGTTTGCCGATATGTTGCGCAATAAAAAAATGGCGCACACTTACCAAGAACTAGTTTTACCCGTATATTTAATGAATGCAATTCATCAATCTTACACTACAGGTAAGCGTGTTGAAATAAAAAATAACTAATTAAAACGGTGTATTAAAAATGAAAGTAGCAGTTATAGGAATAGGGGCAATTTCATCCGCGCACATAAGCGCGTTGCTTTCTAGCGGACAGCAAATAGTTGCTCTTTGCGACGTGCAGACACAAAAATGTGAAAGAGCAAACGAACAATATAATCTATCTGCAAAAATTTACGGTGATTACAAACAGATGTTAGACAGCGAGCCTTTAGACGCCGTTCATATTTGCACACCGCATTATTTGCATGCCGAAATGGTATGTAATGCGTTAAGGCGCAATATTAACGTACTTTGCGAAAAACCGCTTGCTATCAACCTAGAACAGCTTACCGATATAGAAAACGCGGTAAAAAGTAGCTCTGCTCAACTTGGAGTTTGTTTTCAAACTCGCTTTAACTCATCCGTTTTGTTCGTTAAGGACTATCTTAAGGACAAGCAAATTGAATGTGCAAGCTCAAGCTTAATTTGGCAACGCACGGCAGGTTATTACGCACAGGCTAAGTGGCGCGGAACTTGGGCTCAAGAGGGTGGCGGAGTTATGATAAATCAAGCCATTCACGGGCTAGATTTATTGCAGTGGTTATGCGGAATGCCCGAAAGCGTGCTTGCACACCTTTCAAACGTAAGCTTGAAAGATGAAATTGAGGTTGAAGATACCGCTTTTTGTCTGTTCAAAATGAAAAACGGTGCAAAAATAGTGGTTAATGCAACTAATGCCGCAAGCTTTAGCTTTCACGTACGTTATACTTTCCGAGCAAGCGGACATACGGTTGAAATTATAGATGACAATATACTAATAGATGGAAATTTAATCACCAAAAGAGGCAATTACCCAATAGTAGGAAAAGAGGTTTGGGGAACGGGGCACTTTGATTTAATAAAGAATTTTTACCACTGTTTAAAAACGGGTGAAAAATTCTCTATTGGTTTTGAAGAGGGCAAAAATGCAGTTTTATTGGTGTTAGCTATATATCGTTCTAACGGTTGCGAGATTGAAATTTAGAGTTTATCTCGCGCCTGCGATATATGCGCGATATACCTCAACAAAAAAACAAGGGAGTAGGTTATTATGGCGAATTTGATTTTATCTGCATTTTCGGATGAATATGCAGACGGTTTAATAGAGCAGTGCCAAGCCTTAAAGGGCTTTGGTATTGATTATATGGAAATGAGGGGCGTTAACGGCAAAAATATTTCAACGCTTACCAAAAAAGAGGTGCTTGAGGCAAAATCGATATTAAAGGATTATGCAATTAAGGTTTCAGCAATCGGTTCACCCCTAGGAAAAATTAAAATTGACGGCGATATGCACGCTCATTTAGAGGTTGCAAAACGCGTGTTTGAAACGGCTAATGAATTGGGCGCAAAAAACATTCGTATGTTTTCTTTTTATCTTCCCGAGGGCAAGAGTAGGGAGGAATGTCAAAATCAGGTTTTTGATGGCATTGGAAGCCTTGTAAGCTTAGCCGAGGAGCATAGCGTAACTCTATGCCATGAAAACGAAGCGCTTATTTACGGCGAAAGTCCTGAAAAATGCTTGCAAATTTTGCAATATTTTAACGGCAAGTTAAAATGCGTGTTCGATATGGGGAACTTCGTATTAGACGGCTATAATCCTATGAACGCTTACAGTCTTTTAAAGGAATATATCGAGTATTTTCACATTAAAGACGCGCTATATGCAGGCGCAATAGTACCTGCAGGTAAGGGCGAGGCACAAATTAAAGAAATTTTAGATAATTACAGAGCAAACGGGGCAAAGGACACGTTTATTACGCTTGAACCGCATTTACAAACCTTCAGCGGTTTAAACGCACTAGTTGGTAAAACCTTTGAAAATCCGTATAAATATGAAAATCAACAAACGGCGTTTACTGATGCCGTATCAAAATTAAAGGAGTTGTTATGAAATCATATAAAGTAGATAAGCTTGCAGTTGAAATTTATGAAAACAGAGTGCTTATGGGCGAGGCTGCTGCAAGAGACATTAAGGAAAAAATTGCAGAGCTTTTAAAGTCAAAAAGAGAAATAAATATGATATTCGCCGCGGCCCCCTCACAAAACGACGTGCTTAAGGCGTTGGCAGAGGATAAGGAAATCGAGTGGAATCGCGTTAATGCTTACCATATGGATGAATATATCGGTCTTGATAAAAACGCACCCCAATGCTTTGGCAACTTTTTAAAAGATCATATTTTTGGGTTAGCACCCTTTAAAAGTGTTAACTATATAGACGTTACCGCAATCGATCCCGAGGCAGAGGCTGAAAGATACGGTAAAATTTTGAATCAAAATCCCACCGATATAGTCGTTATGGGCATTGGCGAAAACGGTCATATTGCGTTTAACGATCCACCCGTTGCAGATTTTAATGATAAAAGAACGGTTAAACCCGTAAAGCTTGATGAAAAGTGCCGTCAGCAACAGGTTAACGACGGTTGCTTTGAAAGTATCGAAAAAGTACCCACTCACGCAATCACCTTAACCGTACCCACTCTTGTACGCGCGCCCTATCTATTCTGCATAGTTCCCGCGCCTACAAAGGCAAACGCAGTATATGAAACCTTGAACGGGAGTATAGACGAGCACTGTCCTGCAAGCATATTAAGAAAGCATGACTGCGCAAAACTATACTTGGATAACGAGAGCTCAAAATTATTATGATACGCATAAAGAGTGATAAAATTATTATAAACGAAAGCCTTTACGACGGTTACCTTTACGTTCAAAACGGAAAAATAGAAAAGGTGAGTAAAGAATGTGAGAATGCCGATAAATGCTATGATTTTACAGGCAAATACGTAAGCGCAGGATTTATCGACGTTCACACGCACGGCGCAGGCGGTTACGCCTTTATAAACAGTGACGTAGAGGCGGTTATTAAGGGTTGCGACTTTCATTTAGCTCACGGAACTACAAGCATACTTCCCACAATTTCAGCAGGGGAGTTTGCCACTATGAAGAATGCCGTTATAAACGTTCACAATGCAATAGGCAAAACAAAGGGGAACATTTTGGGTGCGCATTTGGAAGGACCTTATCTTTCTAGCAAGCAAGCAGGTGCGCAGTGTCCGCTGTTTATAACACCGCCCGTAAAAGAGGACTATCAAGGCTTAATTGAGGAATACGGTGAATCTATTGCGCGTTGGACTTACGCACCCGAAAATGATGAGGGTGGTGAGTTTTGTAAATATCTTACCAAGCATAATATTATTGCTTCTGCTGGGCATACCGACGCTAAATATAAAGATATGCAGGTTGCGATTGATAACGGTTGCAATCTAATCACTCATCTATATTCTTGTACCTCTACCGTAACAAGAGATCACGGCTTTCGCTCTCTTGGCGTAATAGAGAGCGCATATTTAAGAGATGAGCTTTACGTTGAAATTATAGCAGACGGCAAGCACTTGCCTCCCGATTTAATTAAAATGATAATTAAAATTAAGGGAACTGATAAAGTTATGCTTATTACCGACAGTCTTGAAATTGCAGGAACGGATATAAAGTCGGGCGTAATGAGCGGAACTGAATTTATCGTTGAGGACGGAGTATGTAAGCTTAAGGATAGAAGTGCCTTTGCAGGAAGCGTAGCAACTGCTGATATGCTTATACGAACACTAGTGAAATCTTGCGGGTTTGATATTCCCGTTGCTGTAAAAATGTTAACCGAAGTACCTGCAAAGGTTTTGGGTGTAAATAAGGGCGTTATTGCAAGCGGAAAGGATGCCGATATTGTAGTATTTGATGAAAATATAAACCTTACAGAGGTTTTTGTTGGCGGACAAGCGCAATTATTAGATTGATAGGCAACTTATTTTTGCATTGAACGAGGCGTTTTTAGTTTTTGTGCATTTTTACACAAAAAAACCGCCTAAATTTAGGCGGTTTTTTTGTGTAAAAATGCACAAAAACTAAA
>JAFQBR010000134.1 GCA_017399665.1 Clostridia bacterium
AAAGCAAAATTACGCTTTTTCTATTTTCATAAGACCGTCAGAAATAATTAAACAGCCTTCTTCATCCATTTCAACGGGGAAGTAGTCATTACCGTCTTTTTCATAATTTAATAAAAGTTGGTCACCCTCTATTTTACTAGGGAAGGATTCTATTAAAATGCCTCTTTCGGTTATTTCCCAGCCTTCTTCCTTAAGCGTTTCTATTTCACTTTCTAAAGGCTTGTAAAATACATCTAAAGCACTTTCGCTAATAACAAAATCAGCGCGAAGCATTTGTTTATATTCGCTATGATCTTCATCATCCGGCATAGCTTCAATATCAGCTCTATTTATTCTTATAAGCCCTGTTTCATCAGCGCCAAGCATATCTTTTAATTTCCAAAAACCTAATAATTCCATTTTTTTCTCCTTTTACGCCCATGCGTCTTGTGATTTTGGTATACGAATATCCGTAAGTAGGTGTTGTTCCCATAAATACCAAGTTCCGCCACCCGTTTTTCTTAGGGTTATAGAACGGGGGGTATCTGCACCACCGCTATTGATTAATAGCTTCATATAATTTCCGCCCTCTAACTTAGAATATTGGTTAGATATTACCTTTACCGTATAGGGAACGGTGGGGGTGTACTCGTTTGCGGGGGTTGCACCGTTAAAGTAAGAGCGAGCAATATAGTCCTTGCCGTCCATTAGGCGGTCGTTTAAAAAGGCTATATCCGCAGGACTCATTGGGCGCGGACCGCGTAAGAAATTAAGCATTTCCGTACCCGCTTCACGATCCTTAGAATACACGCAAAGCGCGCATAAAGCCAGCGCCGCCGTTTTAAAGGGGGTATCCATACTTGCTTCGGGTAGCGCCTTAAGCTCTTCTAAATTAGAAGGTAGCTTTTCAAAGGTGAAGCTTTCCTTCTTGCTAAAAAGAGCCAAAAGCTTGTTCCTAATAAAGGTAATTGGCGTGCCAATCTTAGATAAAATAACTCTTATAATATCCATAAAAATCTCTCCTTTCTACCCTGTAAAACAAGGTAGGCGATTAAAATTTGCTTTTTATTTTTTTCGCACATTTTCTTTTACTTATCTTCCAAGCCAAACAAAATACACAGTTCTTTTGTGAAATCTTGCTTTAAAATGCAAGTTTGATTATCGTAAAAGTGAATTTCTTCGCCCGATTTATAGCTAGCAGTAAGCGTAGAGCCAAAAAAACTAGGCAAACCGGATACGCTGTGATGATAGCCGTTAAGGTTTGCCACCTCGTGCTTGCGAAGCAGTTTTTCCAGCTTAGTTATAAAGGCTAAATCACGGGTTTCTTCCCTTTTTAGTTTTTCTTCTCTACTGCTAACCAAAATACTGCAAAGCACCGTATTTTCCACAACCTGCGCTTCTAAAGAGTAGATAGCGGGTTTGGGGGTTGAACTTTTGACAGTTGAAAATTTAGTTGAAAAACGGCAAGAAAATTTAACTAACTCGTTAGAGATTATTTCCTTGGGCGCGTCTTGATAAAAACGCTTAACCACACCGCCGTTTTTATTGCTTTCTTTTGAGTTTACCGTTTTAAAAGGGCGCATATCCATCTCCACCTACACGCCGTAGTCTTTAGGCGTTATATTTTTAACGTCGAATAGGGTACATAACTCACGCAAAAGCTCAATCGGTAAAAAGGCTTCTTGGTTATCAAAACAATATATACTCTCCCCCGAACTATAACTTGCTTCTACTTTA
>JAFQBR010000135.1 GCA_017399665.1 Clostridia bacterium
CGGACACCCGCAATATTTTAATTGATAACTGTATGTTCTTTGCATACCGCGTTTTTGCTGACGGCATTATGCTTTCTGACTGTAAAAACGCCATTGTAGAAAAGAACTTTATTCGCACCGGTGACGACGCCTTTGAAACAAAATCCACCTCCGCTTCAGGTCTTACTGAAAACGTGCTTTTCAGAAATAACGCGGCGTGGACGGATAAAGCTGTTGCATACGGCTGTATTTACGAGGCAAACCACGATACCCGTGGCGTTCGCTTTGAAAACTGCTCGGTTGGCTTTGCGCTTGGCACTTGGAGCACTCACCTTGGCGCTTGTGTAATTCAGCTTGGCAATAGAAGAGATGCTATAACAGAAGACATTACCTTTGACGGAATTGAAGTTTACACTAGCTACAATCCGGCGGTCTGTACCATATATACAGGTGGTAGCGGTGGCGCAGGTGAAGGCTGGGGGCACGTTAACAACATTCGCTTTAGAAATATCAAGGTACGGTTTAATAACGGCGCTGTTCTTAACTTGCGCACCTTTGATGAAAACAGCTCTATCAAGCACGTGTATTTAGATAATATAGTTTCTTCAGGCGTTGAAATTACCCCCGAAAACTTCTTTGAGTACGGCTATTTTAGAAACGAGGTAAAAGGTGGTTATAATACGGAAGAATATTTACACATAAACACAGAATCTTAAAACCGTAGCATAAAATGCAAGCGAGCTAAAATTTATAAAACTCGCGCTATAAGTCGATTATCTGCACATTTAGAGCTAAAAAATGCTCAAAGAACAACGCAATATAAACAAAAAAGCAGTGATAAAGTTCACTGCTTTTTTTGCTATTGTAGCTTATTTGTTAAAAGTGCGTTTGGGTCTGCTTATTATTGTGAAGGATAAAAATTAAAAATAATAAAAAGAAAATTTAAAAAGAACTTTACATAGGTGGGAAAGTGTGTTATTATTTTGTAGTAAATAATCTACAACTTATTTAAAGTGCAAAAAATATCAATAGTCGGGTTTAGGGTAAGCAAAAAACAACTGTTACCCTAAAAACGATTTTTATTTGGCGATGTCACAAACAATGGTTGATTTTTTTTAAGAGATAAAATTACTTTAGTTAAAAGCTAAAAGAAGTTTTAGATGCGAGTAAGAGGCGGCATTTGTAAATTTTTGCAAGGGAACGTACTTGCCGTACGTAGGAATTGTAAAAATTTGCAAATAACAAACTATTACGAAGTATATAAAACTTCTTTTATCAACCCTTTGTTGTGACAGAGCCTTTATTTTTTGCCCAAACAGTCTTTAATTAAGTGAAAGGAAGGGCTATATTATGGATAGACGTTTGCAAGAGGTTTTAAGTGGAAAATACGCCAATTATCTTTACCCGTTTTATTGGCAACGTGGGGATCACACTCATTTAATACCGCAGCAAATTAAGCGCATTTACGATAGCGGATGTCGCGCATTTTGCGTAGAGTCACGCCCGCATCCCGATTTTTGCGGAGAGGGCTAGTGGCGCGATATGGATATTATTTTGGCAGAGGCTAAAAAGCTTGGCATGCAGGTCTGGCTACTTGATGACGATAAGTTTCCCACAGGTCATGCCGGCGGTGCGGTTGCTAAAAACCCCGATCTTCGTAAATGGCTACTTATTGAACGCCACGTAGATATCGTTGGCCCAGCAGAAGATATTTCTTTGCTTTTAGATGAAGAAAATGAAGAGAATATTCTTATTGGGGCGTACGCTTACAAAAGAAATGCAGATTTTAAAGAAACCTGCGAATATAAAGCGGTAGATTTAACACAAAACTGTAAAAATGGCTTTTTACATTGGGACGTGCCAAGCGGTGTTTGGCGTGTGTTTTTCTATTTTAAATCACGCAAGGGTGGCAGAAAAGAGTATATCGATATGATAAACCCTGACTCTGTAAAATTACTTATAGATACAGTTTATGAAAGTCATTATCAGCATTATAAGCAATATTTTGGCACTACTTTTATGGGCTTTTTCTCTGACGAGCCAGAGTTTGGTAACGAAATGGTTGGGCAACAGCGCTTTGACTTTGGCTATTATCAGGCAAAAATAGGCAAGCACGGTCTTTCTCTTCCTTATAACGAAGAAGTGCTTGCAAGAATGCAAAAGAGTTTAGGTTATAACCCCATTGAGCATTTTAATTTGCTTTGGTATGAAGACGATAACAACGGCAACGACCAAGCAGAGCTTCGCTATGCTTATATGGATGCAATTACTCAGCTTTATTCAGAGTGTTTTACCGGTCAGCTTGCTAAGTGGTGCAAGGAGCACGGCGTTATTTACACAGGGCATATCATTGAAGATATGAACTGCCATTTGCGTAACGGTGCAGGGCATTATTTCCGCGCCATAAGGGAGCAACATATAAGCGGAATTGATATCGTTTTACATCAGGTAATGCCGGGAATGGACCATTATATTCATACCGTAACTTGCGCAACAGGGGTTGGCGACGGCACTTTTTACCACTACGTTTTAGCAAAGCTGGCATCTTCAATTTCCCATTTAACACCGCACATGCAAGGTAGGGCTATGTGTGAAGTGTTTGGGGCGTACGGCTATGGCGAAAGCACGCCGTTTATGAAGTATTTACTAGATCACTTACTTGTTCGTGGTATAAACTATTTTGTTCCGCACGCGTTTAGCTCGAAATTCCCAGACGGCGATTGTCCACCTCATTTTGGCGCCGAAGGGCAAGATCCCTCCTTTGAAGGCTTTTCTGCTCTTATGAGTTATGCAAATAAGGCTGCGCATCTGCTTAGCGGTGGCGTTCACAAGGCAAACGTTGCAATAATGTACGATATGGAAGGGGAATGGCCAAGCCGTTTCGATAACGCTATGACTATGCAACCTATCGCAACAACTCTTCACGATAATCAAATTGACTTTGATATTGTATGTTTGGATATTTTAAAAGAGTCAACCGTTCAAAATGGCAAGTTATGCGCACACGGCGAAAGTTTTGACCTGCTAGTCGTTCCCTATGCCGACCATTTATCGCAAGAAACCTTAAAGGTGTTTAAGGCTATGCACGATAGCGGTCTACCCATTTATTTTATAAACGCTCTGCCAGAAAATATCAATTTTAAAGGCGAATACGTAAAAATAGAAGAGCTTGCAAATAAAATTCGCAAAAACGGCTGGTTCGATATTTGCATAGAGGGCGAGCATCCTTACTTAAGGTTTTATCACACAGTTCGCGATGGCAAGCATATATTTATGTTCTCTAACGAAGATTATAAAAACAGCGTAAACACAACGGTAAAATTGCCTGTTAGCGGTGATTTTGCAAGGATTGATTTACTTAGCGAGCTTTACAGCGCAGAAAGTAGCGATAATGGCAATTTACAGCTTAATCTTGCGCCTTTAACAGGCGAAATAATTATTTTTGATAAATGCGAAGGGTTGCCTAAAAAGGCTGTTATGCAAGAAATTATGGCATTTACGCCAAAGTTTACGCTAGAGCTTGCTAATTGTAAAAACCTTGATAAATTTGAAACGGTAGGCACTTTTGATAAATTCTTTAACGTAAACGGAGCAAGTTTTAAGCCCGATTTTTCTGGCAAAATGAAATACACCTTTGATTTTGAATTGAAAGAATTTAAAGGTAGAATTTTTATGGACCTTTGCGAGGTTGGTCAAAACGCAAGCCTTACCGTTAACGGCGTAAATCTTGGCGTTCGCCCGGCAAAGCCCTACCTATTTGAAATTACGGGGGCTGTAAAGCAGGGAGTAAATAAGGCAACCGTTATAGTTGGCAATACTTTAGCGCAAGAGGTTAAAGACCGCTTTTCTAAATTCTTGCAGTTAGAGCCTTCCGGTATTTTAAAAGAAATTAAGCTATTTTCAAGTAAATAGATTTTGAAATAGTTGATAATCGACTTATAGGCTAACTTAGTTGCGTTAAAAAGTCCAATACCTATAAAATTGGTATAAACTTAAGCAAATGTCTTTACAAACTAAATATATGGTGGTATAATAAATATATTAACTAGATTTCTGGTAATTTAAGGAGAAAAATTATGAAGAAATTATTATGCTTGCTTTTAGCGCTTTGCTGTATGCTTTGCGTGTTTGGTTGCGGTGGGAACAGCACACCTAATAGACTTCAAGAAATAGAAATTACAGGGGAAGAGGTAAACTCTGACACAATGAAGGATATGCTTCAAACACGTAAGTTTGCCTTTGCTGAAAATGATCATAAAAATGCAAAAAACAAACATTGTTTTGACGTTGATATAAAAATGGCAATGGAAGCTATGGAAGACGGCACGACTGTTAATATGAGTTATCATATAGACGGAAAAATGGTGTTTGAGTATGTTAAACGAAATGATGACTTCTATTTTGATGCGTCTGATTATGCCGAATCTTTTTACCCAGAGCTTAAAGTAACCTATGATTTAGACCTAGATATGACGGTAATGACCACTTCTGTTGATAACGAAGGAAATAACGTAAGAGAAACAGTTACCATGAAGGGTAGTTTGGTTTACGTTGGTGGCGTTTGTTATGCTAAGTTAACTGCCGTAACTAAAACTGCAGATCAAGAACAGTCGGAAGAAATCAAGGCTAAAGGCGAGCTAGAGGATTTTTTAGATATAAACATTGACCTTGAAGAGATATTTGGAGCAGCAGAAACAGATGCTGCAAAGATGTACGGAATAGACGTTGATGCTCTACTTGAATCTGTTGAAGAATTAGGCGCGGCTAAATACTACGTAGATGGCGATAACACCTTCTTTATTGATATAAAGCAGGAAGAAAACATTCCTAATATGGGCGGTGGCTACGAGGCTAAAATGGAAACATGTATGCAATACAAAATTACCTTTGGAAATGAATCTGCCATTGTAAACGAAGAAAAGGTTTTCTTAAGAGAGGCGCTTAACTACATGGAAAATGGCGGAACTCCTTATGGTGCAGAAATTAAGCTTTCTGCTTACACAAAGAGAATTAGTTCAGCAAACATTCGAGAACCGTTTGATAGTGACGAGTATCAATCAATTACTCAAGATCCGTTTTATAGCAACGGGTATTAAAAGATGTATTAATTAACTTTATAAACAACAAAGAGCAAGGTAAAAAACCTTGCTCTTATTTTTTATTTGTTTTGCGCTAAAACCTAAGTTAATCGACTTATAGCTCCACTTATTTGTATTAAAAAGGCTTAACACCTATAAAACTGGTATAAAATTGAGCAAATGTCTTTACAAACTAAATATATTGTGGTATAATAAATATATTAAATAGATTTCTGGTAATTTAAGGAGAAAAATTATGAAGAAATTATTATGCTTATTTTTGGCGCTTTGCTGTATGCTTTGCGCGTTTGGTTGCCAAGGAAAATCGCCCTACGCCAGCAAGCTTCAAAAGTTTGAAATTACTGGCGAAGAGGTTAGTCCTGAAACTATTAATAATATGGTGCAATCACGAAAAAGCGCATTTATTGAAAACGATAGGCAAAACAAAAAGGATAAGCATTATTTTGAAATAGAAATTAAATTGGCAACTGAAGCCGTTAACCGAGATATTGACATGAAGGTCGATTATGAAGTGAACGGAAAGTTGGTGCTAGATTTTTCTAACTCGTCAGCTTTAGAGTCAAAGCTTGAAATGGCTTTTGATCTTGACATAAAAATAAAAATGGAAAGTTCTTATGAAGACGAAAGCGGTAAACGAGTAAAGTCAGTGGCAACGATGGAAGGTAGCTTGATTTGTGTAGACGGTGTTAACTATACTGCTTTAGAGGTGGAAGAAAAAGTAGATGGCGAAGAAAAAACGCAGTCCATTAAGGTAAAAGCCGCTTTAGAGGAACTTATAAAGAACGATTTGATTGACGTAGATATTGAGGAAATTTTTAATATTACGAATAACGAATACGTAGAGCTTTACGGGGCAGATATAAGTGCCTTTTTGAAAGAACTTTCTGAAATTGAAAACGTTCGTTATTATGTAGACGGAGATAACGTTTTCTTTGCGGAAATAAAAAATGAAGAGCTTATGCCAAGTGGTGAAATAGACACCGATATGCAGTATAAAATAAGATTTGCTGCTAATTCTGCCGTTCTAGAAGAAGAAATGCTTTTCATGCAAGAACACACTTGCATTTATGCTGATGGCGCAAATGAAAAAGCAACGTACGACGAAATAGCAAAGATTTACACACATACCCAAAGAATAAGCTATGTAATTATTAGGGAGCAGTTAGATAGTGATCAATATCAAGACACATATTTTTAACTTTATAAACAACAAAGAGCAAGGTAAAAAACCTTGCTCTTATTTTTTACTTATTTTGCGCCAAAATCTAAGTTAATCGACCTATAGCGCTATTTTTTAATATAAAAGCTATTAAACAAATTAGTTTTTAAGCGCTTCCTTTGCTTTGTTTGCCACATTTTCTGCAGTAAATCCATAGTACTTAAATAGCTCGCTAGGATTTCCGGATTTGCCAAATTCATCAATAGAAACAATCTTGCCGCTATTGCCGGCGTACTTATGCCAGTAAACTCCTGTGCCTGCTTCTACGCAAACTTTTGCTAAAACGCAAGAGGGAATAACGCTTTCCTTATAGCGTTCTTCTTGGGCCTCAAAAATTTCCATACAGGGCATAGAAACAACTCTTGCATCAATATTTTCGTTTGCAAGTAATTCTTGAGCCTTTAAGCAAAGCTCTACTTCAGAGCCTGTTGCAATTAAAATACAGTCGGGAATTTCTTTTTTGCTATTTGAAATAATATAGCCACCTTTAACGCATTCACCGCTTGAAAGACCTGACTGACCAAGATTTTGTCTTGATAAAACAAGTGCGCTTGGGCCGTTAGTATTTAGCGCTTGAACCCAGGAATAGTATGTTTCAGTTGCGTCGCATGGGCGGAAAACGTTAAGCATGGGAATTGAGCGAAGTGAAGTGAGATGCTCAACGGGTTGATGGGTAGGTCCGTCTTCGCCAACGCCAATACTGTCGTGTGTAAATACGTAAATAACGCGCGCTTCCATTAATGCTGAAATGCGAATTGCGTTCTTCATGTAATCGGAAAAGGCAAAGAATGTCGAGCAGTAGGGAACAAGTCCGCCGTGCATAGCAATACCGTTAGAAATTCCCGCCATTGCATGTTCTCTTATGCCGTAGTGAACGTTAGAGCCGTTAGGATTTTGTGCCGAAAACCATTCTCTGTTTTTCATAATGGTTTTATTTGAAGGGCCTAAGTCCGCGCTACCGCCAAATAAATTTGGTACGTGGTCGGCAACGAAATTAAGTGAATTATAACCGGAAATTCTTGTTGCTTCGGGCTTTGTGAAAGTTTTTAAGAAATCTTCGCCATCAAAACTTGCAATTTTTCCGCTCATCAATTCTTTATATTCGCTATAAAGCTCTGGGTGCGCGTTTTTATATTCTTGCATAAGAGCAAGCCATTTCTTTTCTGCGCGCTTTCCTTTGTTTATAGTCTTATTTAACAGAGGTTTAATCTCTTCAGGAACGGTAAAGGGTGGGTAGTTATGCCCAAGGGCGTCCTTTAAAAGCTGGGTGTTGCTTTCTCCAAGTGGTGTGCCATGAACTTTTTCGCTTCCTTCTAAAACGCTGCCGTGGCCAATTTTTGTATTGCAAATAATAAGGACTGGTTTTTCCTTTTGCCTTTTAGCCTTTTTAATAGCGCGTGAAATCTCCTCTAAATCAGAGCCGTCTTTTACGTTTATAACGCACCAGCCCTGTGCAATATGTCTTGCCCCAACGTCTTCGGTAAATGCAAGATCTGTGCTTCCTTCAATAGTAATATTATTTTTGTCGTATAAAACTATAAGCTTGTTTAGTTTTAAAGTTCCTGCAAGAGATGCTGCTTCGTAAGCAATTCCTTCCTGCAAACAGCCGTCTCCGCATAAAGCGTAAGTGTAATGGTCAACAACGTTAAAGCCCTCGCGGTTAAATTTTGCCGAAAGCTTGCGCTCTGCAATAGCAAGCCCAACTGCGTTAGCTATGCCTTGGCCAAGTGGGCCTGTGGATATTTCCACACCGGGGGTAACGCCAACTTCTGGGTGACCTGGGGTAATACTTCCGTGTTGACGGAAAGCCTTTAAGTCTTCTATCGTAACGTCATAGCCAAAAAGATGTAAAAGTGAATAATAAAGAGAAGAACCGTGGCCCGCAGAAAGAACAAATCTGTCGCGATTATCAAACTTTGGATTTTTTGGATTAAATACCAAATGCTCAGAAAATAAAGTATAAGCAATAGGCGCAGCGCCCAAAGCAATACCGGGGTGACCTGAGTTGGCTTTATCGATAGCTTCAGATGATAAAACTCTTAACGTGTTAACCGCTATTTGTCTGTTGTCCATAAATTTCTCCTTTTTAATAGTGGTAATTATTGATTACTTATAGTATACCAAAATAAAGAAGGTATTGCAATAGAAAAACGGAAAAATTATAGATTTTTGCTTTAATAATGCTAAATTTTGTCTTGCCAGCGTTTAAATAGTTATGCAAAAAAACAAAGAAAGTCGTTATTTGGTTGCGTTTATTATCTCTTTAATTATTGCATCCTTGCCGTTTGCTATTTTTAATTTTTCTATGTTAGAAATAAGTGAATTTTTATTTTTAAAAAGCTGTTTGGTAAGCAAAAGTAGATTACGTTCAAGCAAATCTTCATCCATTGTAAGAATTGCCCCCTTTTTTGCAAAATATTCTGCGTTTTTAATTTGATCTCCGCGAGAAGCTTTTTTTAGCGGAATAATTGCCGTTGGAATTTTACAGCTTAAAAGTTCGAATAAGGTATTAGATCCCCCGCGCGAAATAGCTACGTCGCAAGCAGACATCATAACTCTCATATCTGCAAATTCATAAGCAAAATAGCCGTTAATCGCGCTATAGAGCGGTTTATTGCCTTTTCCGCATAGATGAATTACGTTAAAATCCTTTAATAATGCGCCTAAATTTTTGTTTAAGGCAAGGTTAATAGTTTTACTGCCTTGGCTACCACCTGTTACTAAAAGGACGGGGCGGTTATCAGTTATACCGATTAACGCCCTTGCTTTTTGTTTAGAAATATGTTTAAATCCCGTTCTAATAGGTGGGCCAACGTGCTTTCCGTTATGCTTTTTAGCCGTTTCTAAAAAGGTTGTTAAAAAGGCGGTGCTACGGCGGATACACAGTTTGTTGGCAAGGCCCGGGGTTAAGTCTGATTCGTGGCATATAACGGGGATTTTAAGCCTAAAAGCGGCAAAACATGGCGGCAGAGCGCAATACCCGCCCTTTGAAAAAACTACGTCTGCTTTAACCTTGGTTAAAAAGCGTTCACATTCTTTGGTTGCCTTTATTAGCTTTGCTGGTATAAGAAGATTTTTGGGGGATAGCGAGCGTATAAATGCAGGTGGGTTTATGTCAAAAATTTGCACTTTTTCATCTTTAATCAGTTCTTTTTCTATTGCTTTTCCGCTACCTATATAATATATTTTGTCGAAGTAATTTTTTAGTTCCGGAAGAATTGCTAGGTGTGGGGTTATGTGACCGGCAGTCCCACCGCCTGCCAAAACAATGGTTTTCATACCATATAATATGCGCAAAATAAAA
>JAFQBR010000136.1 GCA_017399665.1 Clostridia bacterium
ATTTCTGCATTTTTTAAGATGCTTTCTTTAGTCATGATTTCTCCCATATAGGCGCGTATGCGCACTTGTACGTTTATTATCTTTTACCCGATTTTTTAACCATGTTTGCAATCTTTCTTGCCTTTTGATCGGTTAAAAAGCCTTTGCTTAATCTCCAGCACCAATTACCGTTACCAAGCGTTCCGGGGTTGTTAATTCTTGTTTCTCTGCCCAACTTGAATAAATCTTGTAAGGGCATTATAACAAATTTTGCATCGCTGTTATACGCCAACTGAACAACAGCTTCCGTTGCCTCTTTTATACCGTTGCGTTTAAATTCAACACCCCATTTTTCACACTCTAATCTAAGGTCTTTATAAAAGCCTTTGCGCGCTTTTACGTCTAAATCCTGCAGATATTCTACAAAAGTCGCGTTATCGTGCGTGCCCGTGTATACTACGCAATTTTCACCAAAGTTAGAGGGCTTGAATTCGTGATTGGGATTGCCGTCGAATGCAAACTCTAAAATTTTCATTCCAGGATATGCAGTATTTCTCATTAAGCGGTAAACACCTTCATCCAAAAGCCCAAGGTCTTCTGCAATAATATTCCAGTCAAGCTTATCCTTGAATAAATCTTCCTTAGGCCCGTCGCACCATCTGCCAATTCTAGCGTCAGGCATGCCCTGAGGTATAGCATAAAAACGGTCAAATCCGCGGAAGTGGTCTATACGAACGTAATCGTACATAGAAAGCGCCTTTTTAAGCCTGTTCGTCCACCATGTATAACCGTCATTTTTCATAACTTCCCAGTTGTATAATGGATTTCCCCAAAGTTGACCTGTTTCACTAAAATAATCGGGTGGAACGCCTGCAACTTCTTTTAAAGAGCGGTTTTCATCTAACATAAATAGCTCGGGATTAGCCCACACCTCTACGCTATCGTCAGAAACGTAAAGTGGCATATCACCCATAATTAAAATTCCGCGTTCGTTTGCATATTCTTTAATTTCTTGCCATTGAGCAAAGAAGATATACTGTGTGAACTGCCAAAACAATATTTCTTCTTGGTTTTGTGCTTTAAACTCTTCTAACGCGTACTCTTTAGCAAATTTTAAATCATCATCCCATTCGCAAAAGGGACGCCAATTATGTTTTTCCTTAATAGCCATAAAAAGTGAGAATAAAGCGTATTCTCCACCTTCTACAAAGCGAACGAAATCTCTTTCATTTTTATTAAATCTTGAAAAGGCGATTTTTAAAAGTGGTATTCTGCGGTTAAATAATGCAGAATAATCAACCCCGCCACCGAAATCACAGGTATATTCTAGCGCTTCATCTTCCGTTAAAAGCCCTGCATCGATTAGCTTTCTTATATCTATAAGATAAGGGCTACCAGCCGTTGCGCAAGTTGAAGCGTAAGGAGAATCGCCATAGCCTGTTGGAACTAACGGCAAAACTTGCCAAACCGTTTGTTTTGCTTTATGCAGAAAGTCAATGAAGTTTTTTGCTTCCGCGCCAAACGTACCCACGCCATATTCAGAGGGTAAAGCGGTTATTGGTAATAATACGCCAACGTATTTTTTACTCATTAAAATTCTCCTTTACTTTATTTCGAAACTTTTTCGAATTAATTTTACCATATTTTTTTATTTAATGTCAACGCTTGGTCAAAAAAAAATTAAATTTACAAGCATTTTTTACTAAAACTCCCCATCTAAACAAACGAAACTTTTAAAAAAACTACTCAATAAAACTAAATTTCTAAAAAATAAAAAAATTTCGTTAATTTTCGTTTCGTTCGATTGTTTTTTTTAGATTTTAGTGATATACTGTGATTATTATTCCACAAAAGAGGTTTTTTATATGACCATAAAAGAAATTGCAAGCGCTTTAGGAATATCTGCAAGTACCGTTTCAAAAGCTATTAATAACGCCACCGACGTTAGCGAACAAACAAGAAAAAAAGTACACGACTACGCCGAAGCGGTTGGTTTTTCCTTTAAAAACAGTTTACCACAAAAAAGAATTTGTATACTATTTGAAAATATGGATTCACATAATAACTTGCAAGTTGGCTATTCTGTTTTGATGGGATTTCAGCACGCAGCAAACAATTATCATTACGAAGTTGTAGTTGAGCACTGCTCTGATAAAAGCGCCCCTAATTTAAAAGAATTATGTCGCGATAACAACTTTTGCGGTGTTATGGTAGTTGGCTCTAAGCTTACTAGCGATATAACTAAACAGCTTGAAGTAACTGATATTCCCGTTATGCTTATGGACTCTTATATTAATAATCCCAACGTATGCTGTATTTCAAGCGATAATACCTATTCGATTTCTTCTATCGTTCAAAATCTTATTGAAAACGGACACAGAAAAATTGGATTTTTAGGGGGCGAAAAATCTTCACTTGTAAGCCGTGAGCGTTTTGCAGGCTATGTTACGGCCTTAACGACTGCGGATATTGACTATAACCCTGCTCTTGTAAAATACGGCAACTTTACTGAGGAAGGCGGTAATGCTTGCACCGATTATTTTATTAACAGTAAGGTAACAGCCGTTGTTTGCGCCTCTGACCTTATGGCAATAGGTTTAATTCGCGGATTTAAAGAACGAGGCATTAAAGTACCCGAAGACATTTCGGTAAGTGGATTTGACGACCTTGAAATTACAAGATACTTCTCCCCTGCGCTAACAACTGTAAAACAGGACTTTTTTATGCTTGGTAAAACTGCCTTTTCCTTACTTCGCCAAAGCATAAAAGGCTTTACTACCAAAAGAATTATTCTTCAAGCAGAGCCAATATTTAGAAAATCCACAAGTAAAGCTCCTATAAAAATAATTTACTAAGCAAAATTTAATCATTAATATAAAAAGGTGTGCAACAAAAATGAAATGCACACCTTTTTTGTTTATTTGGCTTTTTTCTTTCTTTTTGAAATAAATAATTCTTTTAAAGAAGTTGTTTTTTCTTGTTTTTTTGCGGTTAGGTCTATTTTGTGTTCTACAATATTTCCCTCTTTATCAGTAGCCTTTACTACAAATAAAAATTTCCCGCTCATTAATTCAGTTTTGTCGCTATCGTCTGCAAAAAATAAACGAATAAACACTCTGTGGCGCGAGGGATCTAACTTGTAATGATAGTTAAACTCCGAAATTCTTTTTCTAATCTTTTTGGGAACCCATTTTCTGCCGGGCGCGCTTACGTGGTGAACAAAATCCGTAC
>JAFQBR010000137.1 GCA_017399665.1 Clostridia bacterium
GCAATAAATTTCATTTCGTAAGTAATAATATCAAAAGCAGAATATAAAGTAATGTTCTCTTCCGTGCCGAGTTCGATTTGTGTGTATTCCTCGCCTTCAGCATTAGGCTGGGTAAACCAACCGTTGAATGTATAACCGTCCATTTGAACGGCAGGTAAATCAAAGGTTGGGGTAAAAAAAGTAAAAGTTTTTATATATGCGTCACTACCATAAGCCTGCTCGTACTCACCGTTGACGTTTTCAAGAGTCGCACCGCTGACCAAATTTAAGGTAAGCGTATACTCTTTTTCTTGCCAAACGGCGGTAAATGAGGTATCATCATATACCTTTTGTAACTCTGGCGTATAGCCAACGATTTCGTATCCCTGCCAATAGTATTCAGGCGCAGTGGGCGTTTGCCCCTTTCTAACTGTTAAACTTTGTTCCCCACTTATTAAGCTTGCGTTATCACCACCGCTAAAAGTAATTTCACACGTTTGGCAAACGTAATAGACTGTAAGCACCGTTTGGTCAGTTGCTTCGTTTGTAGAAAGAGTTGAACGTTCTTGATCTACGTCGTAATTAACTTTTGCAGTAGGAGTATATTCGTAAGGGGCGTTTAAAGTAGTTGTAACATATACATTGTCTGCCTGTTCGTACTCGCCACTTTCAGCATTTTGCACAAACACCTTTACCGTAATATCAGCATCCCTAGTATTTGGCTTTTCGCTTTGATTACCAATATACGGGATATCGACTATTTGATAATAATCAAGTGCGTAAGCACCAACTACAATCACTATTATCAAAAGTATTGCTACAATATATTTTTTCATAATTTCCCCTTTTCTTTTGTTTGATACAAAAGAATTTTAGCACACAAACAACAAAAATGCAACATTATAGCCAATACCTATAAAAAATATGCTTATTTTTTAAACTTTTGTATTTTTTTGTTTATTGTTTCGCATATTAAAAATGAGGAGGACGTATGGATAAAGAATTTTATTTAGGCATGTTACTTGGTGTTTTGGGTGGCGCATTAGTTGCTGCTAATTCAATTAAAGTTCGCAAAGCAGTAAAAGATGGTCAAGAACAGGTTTTAACCGCAATTAACAATCTTGAAAAGAAAAACAATACTGCTGAACAAGGCAAGTGATTTATTAACCTCTTATCAAAAAAACACCGCTTTTTTTAGCGGTGTTTTTGTCTTTTATTATCAGTTTTTTATTTAAAAAACCTCTATATAAGTCGATTATCGGCATTTTTGCCGTTATAGTGTTTGTGCAAAAGCTACTGCATCGCCAACTGTTAAAAGCACTCTATTATCAAGCGCAGGGGTTAACCCCACACCGTGAATAGAGGTGGATGATACGGGCCACAAAACTTCGGCGTTAGTAAGTTTTACAGTTTCACCGGTTAAGGGATTTGTAAAAAATGACTGCATTATTCCCTTGCCATAAGTTCTTTCGTAGGTCATTTCGCCAACCGTCATAGGGTCGATTACAACTCTTACAATATTATTTTCACTTTGTTTATCGTAATCAAGCACAGCCCCCATTAGCGCTTCGGAAGCAGAGGCTGAATTTGCATTTGCAAGAAAAACTATCTTTTCAAATTCATATTCGCCGTATTGGCTTTTTTCTGCATTAAAATTATAAATGCTTCCGTCTGCATAGCGCGCCTTTTGGCAAACAAAAGAACCGCTTGATTTACTGTCGCAAAGGTGAGATGCAATTTTACATAGTATATCCATATATCCTCCACCGTTTGAGCGAAGATCTATAATAAGCTTTCTATTACCCCTTGAATATGACTGCTGTAGCGCATAAATAAACTGACCGGCACCGCCTAACGTACCATCTTCTAAGCCGTTAAAGGAAGTAAATCTAATATACCCCCAACCTTCATCTAAGGTTAAACCGTCACCGTCATAAGCAGTAAAATTCATGCCTTTTTTATCTCCGTTAAAGCGAAAACTGCCATTTTTATCGCTAAAAAATACGCAATTTTCTAAATATTCTGCTTTAGAAAGAGTAAATTCTTTAATATTACCGCTGTAATCGATTTTTAAATTAACCTTATCGTGATCTGTTTGCAAAAAAGCTATTAAACTTGCGTTATCGGTTGCAGTAATATATTCCGCTGCAGATTGCTGTTTATAACCAACAATTTTACCGCCTGCCTTTATACCGCATGCTTCAGCTGGGGAATTGCCTGTAACTCTTGTTACGTCAAGTCCACTAATTGCAATACCATACCCCTTCTTTTGTCCCATTCCTTCTTTTTGGTAGGCTGTATATTCTTCTGCAGTAAAATATTGTGAATAATCGTCTAAAATCCCGTCGGCAATAGTATGAACAATACTTTTATCACTAACATTATAATAGTTCTTTTTGTATACGTCTATTAAAAATTCTATCGATCTAAGTTCTTTATTTAACGTAAAATAATGTGTAAAAAAACCTGCAAAAAAAACAGTTGTAAGAACAAGTGCCATAGCAACAGCTCTTAGAATATCTTTTTTGTTAAATTTTAGTTTATCTTTCATATTACTGTTATGCTCTTTTTTATCCATATTAACCCCTAAAATGCCATTTTATCGACTTATAGCCCCACTTATTTGTTTGAAATCTTATATAGTAGGCTACAAAGTCTAAAGGTTATGGCGTCCGAAAAATTGCGAATATCTAACCCTGTTGCACGTTGAATTTTATCAAGTCTATAAGTTAAAGTATTGCGGTGCATATAAAGTTTCCTTGCTGTTTCGCTAACGTTTAAATTATTTTCTAAAAACTTTTCTGCAGTTCCTAGCATATCTGGATCTGCAAAAATGCTTTTAGCATCTCCGTCAACAAGTACGTTATAATAATTTATAAGAGTTGCCGGCGGTAAATCTTCTATCATTTTATAAAGCATATACTCCTTGTAAGAATGCACGTTATTTTTTGACTGCAACACTTCGCTTGTTTTTAAAGCACTTTCTGCCTGCGTGTAAGACTGCATACTTTCAGACAAGCTTCTAACTGTACAGCCTACGCCAATTTTTGTTCTAATGCCCGTTTCTTCAAAAAGTGAACGACAAAATAGCTCTGCATACTCTACGGGAGATAAAAATTCGCTATCTGCCTCACTTGTAATATATTTTACAAACACACATGAATCTTCGGAAATAACGGTTGCAGAGTCCAAATCATTTATCGTATAGTTTTCTAAAAACTCTACTATATCTTGCGCCGAATTTGTTTTTGCCGTTATTAAAAGCACGTAACACGGTACGGGTGGAACGGCAAACTTACGCATGTATTTTACAATTTGCATGCTACTGCAATCGCCAAAAACAATACTTCTTAAAAAATCTGCCTTAGAAAGAGTATCGTCTTGAACTCCACTATTTTCAAGATGACCGCATATAAACATTGCGTAGTTTCTTTCTACTTCGCCTGCTCCGCTTATAACGCCGTAATAGGTTTCCTTTTTAAAACGAAATCTAAATAATGTTGCGTTTTGCTTTTTATCTTGAAGTCCGTCAGTATAACTATCGTCAAATTCAAAGGGGATTTTTTCACCACTTGAATAAATATGAGTAAAGCTTGAAGAGTACGCGTCGACAGCAATTCCTGTTTTTTGTTTTAAGGTTCTAAGCGCTATTGCTAAATCCTTTTCCATATAATTTCCATCCTTTTCTTTTGTGCAAGTTGCACAACTGCTTTTATTATACATTTTTTTTAGTTCTTTGGCAAATAAATAACCGCATTGATTAAAAAATATCAATGCGGTATATATATTTTTATAATAAATTTAAACTAGTTCTTTTTAGTTTTTTAATGTTCTTTGTTATATTTTGTCGCATTTTTGCACTTATTTTTAAACAAAAATATGCCGATAATCGACTTATAGCCCCACTTTTAGTCACGAAGCAGGGTTATGCTATTACATAAGCCTTCAACAAAGTCTTCCTCGTGCGAAACAAGGATAAGCGCGCCTTCATATTTTAAAAGAGCCTCTTTTAACGCCTTTTTTGCTTTTACGTCTAAATGGTTGGTCGGTTCGTCTAAAATCAGTAAATTAGAGGGAGTGTTGCACAAAACTGCAAGCTTTGCTCTTATTTGCTCGCCACCGCTCATATTTTTAAGCGGTTTTACTGCAAGCTCACCCTTAAGCCCAACCTTTGCAAGCTGATTTCTTATCTCTTTAGGGTTTGCTCTTGGAAAAAAGCGTGAATAATACTGCGAAGCGCTTTCGCTACTTTCGGCAAAGCCAAGTTCCTGCTCTAAATAAGCAATTTTGATACCGCTGTGAAAGGTGAAAAAACCACTTATTCTTGGAATTTTTCTAAGCAAAGTCTTAATTAGAGTTGATTTACCAATACCGTTAGTACCCCTAACCCACAACTTTTCGCCAGAACGCATGTGGATGTTTAGCGCAGGCAATATTGGAAAATCATAGCCAATTACTAAATCTTTAACGTCCAATAAATCCTTTGTATTTAAATCAAGCGACGGAAAGTTAAATTGCGCATCATAAAACACAACGGGCTTTTGCATCACTTCAATTTTCGCAAGCTGTTTTTTTCTTGCGTTTGCCATACCGGCAGTTGATGCCCTTGCAGAGTTTTTATCTATATACGTCTGCAATTTTTTAATTTGCTCCTGTTGGCGGTTATATTCATCCTCGTATTGCTTTGCATTCATTTCGTGCATTACTAAGAACTTGTCGTAATTGCCCGAATATTTTTTAATAAATCCGTTTTCAATATTGACAATAAAATTTGCTACTGCGTTTAAAAATTTAATATCATGTGAAATAACGATAAAGGTCTTTTTAAAAGAATTCAAATATTTAATAAGCCAATCGATATGCTCAATATCTAAAAAGTTAGTTGGCTCGTCTAGTAGCATTATGTCAAGCTCTGAAAGCAGAAGTTTTGAAAGCATAAGCTTTGCCCTTTCGCCACCTGAAAGCCTAGCAATCTTGGTATCGTAGCCAAAAAAGTTAACGCCAAGTCCATTAGCAACTTTTTTCACCTTAGCTTCTAAATCGTAGAACCCTTCGCTTTCTAACCTTTCTTGCATTCTAGAGCTTTTTTTAATAGCTTTATCAAGTGCGTCTCCATCTAAATCGCCCATTGAAGCGTAAAGCTCTTCTAATTTATCGTTTAATTCATAAAGATAATCGAACGCGCCCGTTAAATATTCCATAACGGTAAGCTCGCCGTCTAGCGTTGCATGTTGGTCAAGATATCCCTTTCTGATATTAGGTAACCAATTAACCTCGCCTTCATCATAAGTCAGTTTATCTGCAATAATGTTTATAAACGTAGATTTACCTGCACCGTTTAACCCAACAACGCCGATATGCTCACCGTTATTAACTGTAAGCGAAGCGTCGTTAAAAATAAACTTATCATCATAGCGGTGTGTTAAATTTTTAATTTCAAGTGCACTCATAATTAACCTTTGTATTATGATATAATAGTTTATAAAAATAGTCAAGCGTATAGCTTTTATTTGAATTAGCATCTGCTACCACAATTACCTTATTTTAAAAATTAATTTAATTTTGTTGAAAAATATTAAGCGTTGTGTTAAAATGTAATTAACGATAACCTTAAAAGGATTTTGGATCTATGAAGAAAAAATTTGAATATAAAATTACTCCATTGCTTTGGGCACTATTTGCATTAGGATTAATTGCCGCCGGTGCTTGTATTTACCTTAACGTAACTCGCTTTTTAGCCCTTTTAAAAGCAGAAGATGCCGGTACTTATAACTATTTAGGCTCTTTACTTAGCGCGCTTATTGGCGTTGTTGCATTTGTATTTTTAATTCCTGCAATCTTTGCATCTACCTACGTTATTACGGACACACACCTAATTTCAAAATGGGGGCTTGTAAAAAACAAATACGACGTTAAAGAAATTACTCGCATAACGCATTTCAGAGTTAGTGATAAGCTTGTTATTTTCTTTAAGGATGAATCTTACACCACAATAAATATCGATAAAGCAAAATTTGAAGAATTTATTGATAGCTTAAAACAGGCAAATAAGGATATATTTTATCAGTTAAATACTGAAGATAAAGGCTAAAAGCCACGCTATAGGTCGATTAAACCGCACTTTTGTGCGGTTTTTCTTTTTTTACTTTTTAAGATAAAACGTTAAAATAAAACAGCAAAAAACATCTTTACAAATTAAAAAAGAAAAACTTGTTATTTTTCTCATTTTTACTCTAGTAAAATTAGTTAAAATTTTTACTTGAAAAAAAATCTATATTTTTTATTAAAAGCCTTTAAAATGATTGACATTGCATATAAACAATTATATAATTATGCTACAGTTTACTTTTATTAAACTTTTTGTTTAGTTAAAATAACCTAAGGAGGCAGATATGTTACTTGGAGAAAAAATTAAACAACTAAGACACGCCTGCAATTTAACGCAAGGCGAGCTAGCTGACCGATGCGAGCTTACAAAGGGATATATTTCTCAACTTGAAAACGACCTCACCAGCCCATCAATAGCAACACTTGTTGATATTCTTGCGGCGCTTGGCTCTTCTTTAAAAGACTTTTTTGCAGAAGACCAAGAAGAAAAAATCGTTTATACTGAAGAAGAATTTATCGAAAAAAATGAGGGCGGTATAATTAGAAACTGGCTTATCCCTAATGCGCAAAAGAACATGATGGAGCCTGTACGCATAAATCTTGAGCCGGGCGCTCAGACTCAGCAGGACGTTCCGCACGAAGGCGAAGAATTCGGTTACGTTTTACAAGGGGAAATAACCTTATGCCTTGGCAAGAAAAAGTACGTTTGTAAAAAGGGCAATAGCTTTTATTACACCGCAGATAAGCCCCATTACGTTATTAACCAGAAAAAAACAGAGGCTATTTTTATTTGGGTTTCTACCCCACCAACCTTTTAATTAACATAAAGAAATAGTCGTTAATCGACATATAGACCACTTTTTTGATTTTATTTACAGGAGATAAAATATGGCAGAAAAAATTATCGAACTAATTGGCGTAAGCAAATCTTACGACGGAACAACTGTTGTAGACAATCAAAACCTCTACATAAGAAAGGGTGAATTTATTACCCTTTTAGGTCCTTCCGGTTGCGGTAAAACCACGACCTTAAGAATGATTGCAGGTTTTGAAATGCCAGACAGCGGTCAAATTTTACTAAACGGAAAGGATATTACTAAAATTCCACCTTATTTAAGACCTATTAACACCGTATTCCAAAGATACGCTCTGTTCCCCCATTTAAACGTGTTCGATAATATTGCCTACGGTCTTAAATTAAAGAGAGTTAAAGTAACCTATCAAAATGCAGCGGGCAAAACGAAAACCCGTATTGAAAAGCTTAGCAAAGCTGAAATTGCAGAAAAGGTTAAAAAAGCGCTTAAAATGGTTGACCTTGAGGACTTTGAAAAGCGTGACGTAACAACGCTATCCGGTGGTCAGCAACAGCGTATTGCCATTGCAAGAGCTATTGTTAACGAGCCTGAAATTTTGCTTTTAGACGAGCCCTTAGGCGCGCTTGACCTTAAAATGCGTAAAGACATGCAGCTTGAACTTAAAGAAATACATAAAAAAATTGGCATTACCTTTATTTACGTAACGCACGATCAGGAAGAAGCGCTTACCATGAGCGACACTATTGTTGTTATGAAAGACGGCGCAATTCAACAAATTGGCACACCCACCGATATTTATAACGAACCAAAGAGCGCTTTCGTTGCGAACTTCATTGGCGAAAGCAATATTTTCTCCGGTACTATTATTGGCGATAAAAAGGTGCGTTTCCTAGGTAAAACCTTTGATATGGTGGATGATTTTGAAATAAACGAAAAAGTTGACGTTGTTGTTAGACCTGAAGACGTTTTCTTGGTAGACGAGGGCTTAGGTCAGGTTGACGGCGTTATTACTTCAAGCATATTTAAAGGTGTACACTACGAAATGGCAATGGCCATTGGTAACAACGAAATTGTTATTCAAGACACCTTGCAAAGAGAGGTTGGCGAACGCGCAAGCATTATTATTAAGCCAATGGACATTCATATAATGCACAAAGAATTCGTTTCTAACGTATACGACGGTGTTATTACGAAGCGTAATACCGTTGAATTTGCAGAAGGCGAATTTGAATGTGACGTTACACAGCTTTATCCAGATTCTCACCTTGACGAAGAAGGCTACTTAGTTCTTGCAAACGGCGAACAGTTAGACCTTACCGGTACAGCGGTTAAAGTTGAAGTTGGGCTTAAAGATATTGAAATTATTGATAACGAGGACGACGGCGACTCTTGCGGTGAAATCGTTTCAATTATTTATAAAGGCGACCACTATCAAATTATCGTTAGAACGTTTGAAGAGGAAGAGGACTTTGTTATTGATACCGAATACGTTTGGAACGAAAACGATAAAGTCAGCGTAAAAATTCCTCCCGAAAAAATTAAACTTTCTCTTAAGGTGGTAGAAAAGAAATGAGAGCGCTTAAATTTTCCAGAAAGCATCTGGGCATACCATACGCGCTATTCTTGCTCGTATTCGTAATACTGCCCTTGCTTTTAATTATTTGGTACGCATTTACAGACGCTAACGGAAGTTTTACTTTAAAGAATTTTACTCAGTTTTTTAAAAGCGAAACGAACGTTACCGTTTTATTAAGAAGCTTTGGTATAGCCTTCTTATCAACTGTATTTTGTCTGCTTATCGGCTATCCCGTAGCCTATTTCTTAGCTCGAAGCAACGTAAAACGTTCAAGCATGCTACTGCTTCTTTTCGTTTTACCAATGTGGATAAACTTCGTTTTAAGAACTGCAGCAATGAAAGAGCTTTTATATCTTTTAGGAATGTATAAAAGCGGTACTTTGCATTATTTAAACACTATAATAGGTATGGTGTATGACTACTTACCCGTAACTATTCTGCCACTTTATACTGTTCTTTCAAAATTAGATAAAAACCTTTTAGAAGCTTCTTCAGACTTAGGCGCAAGACCGCTTCACACATTTGTAAACACTACCTTACCACTTTCCTTACCCGGCATTGTAAGCGCAATAACTATGGTATTTTTACCAACGACTACAAGCTACGTTATTTCCGACACGCTAGGTAACAGCAAGGTAACCATTATTGGTAAGGTTATTGAAAACAGATTTAACCTAGGCACGGCTGATAGCCGAAACGTAGGTAGCGCAATCGCACTAATACTTCTTGTTTTCATCTTTGTAACTATGTTTATAAGCGGTAAGTTCCAAAATGAAGACGATTCTAGCGCAAGGGGGAACGGATTATGGTAAAAAAATTCTTTTCTCGCGGTTATATTTTTCTTGTACTTGCATTTTTGTACGCGCCCATTCTATTCCTTTTAGTTTACAGCTTTAACGAAGCCAAGGAAATTGGTACTTGGTCTAAGGATTGGGGCTTTGGTCTTTACGAAATGCTGTTTTCTACAGAGAAAATAATAAGTTCGGTATATAATACGCTGATTTTGGCGTTTGTTTCTGCAACTATTGCAACAATTCTTGGCACGGTTGGCGCAATCGGCGCTTTCTATTCTAAAAAAAGCACGCAAAAACTATTAGGCGGTGCAACGCAAATTCCCGTTATTAGCGCAGAAATAGTTACTGCTATTTCACTTGCAATGATATTTACAATGATAGGCCTTCCCAGAAGCTGGCCTTCACTAATTTGCGCACACGTAGTAATAGGATTTCCGTACGTATTTTTAAACGTTACGCCAAAGCTTAAACAGTTAAATCCCAATCTTTACGAAGCGGGGCTAGACCTTGGCGCAACACCTGCAAAAGCACTATTTTCTATTATTCTTCCCGAAATTTTACCGGGTATTTTCTCTGGCTTTATGCTTGCGGTTACAATGTCGCTTGACGATTACATAGTTACGACCTTTACAAAACCCGCAACAATAGATACTATTTCAACTTATACCTACAACGCTTATGCAAAAGGCGGTGCAAACACTTCAGTTCCCGCGCTACGCGCCCTTTCAACTATTATTTTCGTTGTAGTTATTTCAGTTGTTCTAATCAACAACGTACGCGCTAATAAAAAAGCAAATTCACGTTAATAGGAGAGAAAAAATGAAAAAATTATTAATCTTTCTTATTTCAGCTTTGCTTATTTTAACTTCTTGCTCTCGCCCAGACGGCAATCAAGATAGTTCAGCCGTACAGCTTAACATAATCAACTGGGAAGATTATATCGATATTGGTGACGAAGAGGCTGAAATCCCATCTGTTATTGACGGATTCGAAAGCTATTATGAAGCAAAATACAACGTCAACCTTGAAATAAATTATTCTACGCAAGGTACTTGCGAGAATATGTATACCGAGCTTAAGCTTAACCCTAATCACTACGATTTGGTTTGCCCTTCTGAATACATGATTTTAAAAATGATTGCAGAAGATATGCTAGAGCCAATCCAAAGAACTAGCGAAATAAACGTTGATGTTTACGACGCAGGCGTTTCACCATACATTTCTAATCTATTTAAAAATCTTAAGGTTGGAGATAAGCTTTTATACGATTACGCCGCTTGCTATATGTGGGGAACTATGGGATATATCTATAACCCCGAGTACGTAGATGAAGAAGAAATTAAGCATTGGAACGCTATTTGGAATGAAGACTACGCCAATAAATGCACTATTAAAGACAGCGTTCGTGACAGCTATATTTTAGCAATGGGGTACGTTTACGAAGATGAGCTTAACGCCCTTGCTACCGAGCTTGCAAGTAAAAAAGAAAGCTACTTACAAGGCTCTCTTTCAAAAGCAGATTACGATAAGGCAGTAGCCGATTATAACGCTGAAATTACCAATATTTTTAACAACGTTAGTCAAGATTCTGTTAATTTAGCAGGTAAATCATTAAAATCTTTAACAGACAGTCTTTACGGCTACGAAGTAGATAGCGGTAAAAAAGATATGGCATCTGGCAAAATTTGGATTAACTTTGCTTGGAGTGGCGACGCTGTTTACGCGCTTGATTTTGCTGAAGACCCAGAAGAGGTTGGCGACAACACCGCTGAACTTTATTACACCGTTCCAGAAGAAGGTAGTAATATTTTCTTTGACGGTTGGGTTATGCCAAAAGGCGCAAACGTTGCAGTAGCGCAAGAATTTATTAACTACGTTCAACGCCCCGATATCGCCCTTCGCAATATGAATTATATTGGCTATACAACCTCTATTGCAACCGACGAAATTTTTGAATATTTAGTTGGCGAAGATGGATATGCTTATGCAGAAGAAGACGTAACTTTGCAAAACGGCAAATACTTCGTTGAAGAAGAAGGTGAACAAATTGAAGTATTCCCCGTTGACCTTAGCTATTTGTTCTCAAGAAATGGCGAAAGCTATATTGCATATACCGACGTTTTAGGCCGTCAGTTTACTACACAGTACCCAGACGAAGATACGGTTAACCGTTGTACTGTTATGCGTAATTTCTCAGACGAAGAGCTAAAAAGACTTAACCAAATGTGGGAAAACGCAAAAGAAGGCAATATGGGAACAAAAGGTCTGTATATTGCAATCATAATAACTCTTGCCCTGCTAGTTATTGCCGGTATGATATTGATAATTCAAAAATACGGTTTATTTAACCGCCACGGTATTAAAGGCTACAAAGAAATTGAAAGGGAATATTTATAAAAAGATTTAACTAAGTTTAGCAAGGATTGTAAAAAGTAATCCTTGCCAAGCTTAAGATAAATAATAAAATAAGTTTAACTAATTACAAAAAGAAGGAGATTTACTATGGACAGAGAAAACTTATTGAAATTTTCACTACTCGCTGGCATTATCGCTTGCATAACGGGCATAATTGCCGAAATTTGCTTTATCTTTATACCACTTTTTTCTTGGAGTTTTGTAAGCTACAATAAAGTTTCGTTGGTTGGAAGTTTGCTTGAAGGAATCAAGTATCTTACCTCAAGTAGTGATTTCAAAGCTATGGGTTTATTATATATCGTTATTGACGTATCTATACTTTTTTCTTCACTTATGCTTATAGCTTCTTCAGTTAAAGGCTTAATTGAAAACGTTAATAATTTTTTAAATTTTGAAGCTTACTGCGCTGAAGAAGAAAATAAAAGCGAAGCCGAAATAGCAATGGAAAAACAAATTAGAAAATTAAATAAGCGTAGAGGCAGTATATTCGGTCACGTTTTTGCATTTATTTTGGTGTTTGGTTTATTCCCCATATTTTCTAATGGACTTGAATCTGTAAATTTAGTATCCATTATAATTACTCTAGTGTTTGCCAGCGCAAACGGCGTTTGCTCTTTTGTAAGCAACAGACTTAAAAAGATGAGCAGAAATTAACACTAAAAGTGCTATTAATCAACTTATAGCCACACTTTTGTTTATTTTGAACATTAAAAAAGACAGCGAATTAAATCGCTGTCTTTTGTTTTTATTTACTTTTATAATATAAGAAACAATGGCAATAACCTTCGTAATTAGGGTCTTTAATTTGGTCGCGAAATTCTTTGCACATGCACTTATTTTCTTCCGTTCTTTCAAGCCTGCAAGGGCAATACCCGCCCGTTCTTTTTAAACCTTCTTGAACAGAAGCAACCACCTCTTTGTTTTCATTAAGTGTTATCTTCATAATTTTCTCCTAAACAATATTTGTAAAGTGTTCGCTTGTAAGTGTAAAGGTTGCTACCCTTTCTTCGCCGTTACGAATATATTTAAGTATTACCTGTTCATTCGGTCTAACGTTAATCATATAATCAACTACGGCATACATTCTATTGCAATTAGTAACCTTTCCGTTGTGCGTTAAGCTTACTAAAATATCGCCGACCTGCAAAACACCGCTAGCTAGCGAGCCTGCAGTAATTTTAGAAATTTCTACCTTTTCCACTATCTCTACACTTTGAGTGCTTTCATTATACACTGCTTTGCTTTCTTTTGCAACTACTTCAATACCCATAAGCGCCTTTGAAACACCTGTTTTTCCACCGCTTACGTTCCATATAATATTATCTGCAACGGCAACAGCTAATGATGCGGGAATTGCATAAGCCATATTTTCTATTCCTGCGTCTATCGTTTTAGCGTTTACTATACCAAGCATTTCGCCATTTGCATTAAACACACCGCAACCAGAATTACCGGGGTTAACCGCAGCGTCTATTCTTATACTTCTAAATGTTATAATAGTTGATTCGTCTGCGCCAAGCATTCTTACGTATTCAGAATCCACACTTACAATGCCCTTTGTTGCAGATATACCTTGTGATGCAGAGTTACCTATTGCAATGGCGGTTGAGCCAACTTTTACGCTGTTACCTTCTGCAATCGTTACAGCTGTGGCGTTGCTATTTTTTAAAACCTCGCTATTTTCTACTTTTAAAACTGCAATATCGTAAGACATACTTCCGCCAACGTATGTTGCAGGAATTTCCATTCCTACAACCTTAGAGCCGTATAAGAATAAATTGATTTCGTTTGCAATTTTATTTGAATAGCTGTTATAAACCACGTGATAGTTGGTTAAAACTACTGCGTTACCCTTTTCTTTATCGATAGAATAAATAACACCAGAGCCAAAAGCCTTACCGGACTGACCGTTTGCATTTATCGTACACACTACTTCAACGGTAGAAAGTATAGCTTTGTTTACTGCAATTTCGGTTGAGTAATCTTCTACGCTTGATGAAAAATATTCTTCAATAAACTGTAAAAAGCTTTTTGTATACCCTGCGTTTTTTGCTGCAAGGTAAATGTCTTCAATTGTAATATCTTGAGCGTCCTTGCCGTCTTTACCGCTTTCGCCGTCGCGCCCCTGTAAAGATGCAAGCCATTCCTCTTCCGTTCCTTCAAATCCGTTTTCTACCGCTATTTCGTATGCAGTTACAGGACCAAAGCATGCAGTCAACGAAAAGGCACTAAGTATCGCTATTAAAAGCGCAATAATTTTTATAAAAGATTTTTTCATTTTAATCTCCTTTATAGATAATGGGTTATTTGAAATATATATTATATTTTAGACTTTTAACCGTTTAAATTATAACATTATTTAAAAAAAATATATAGTAAAGTTAGTTAACTTACGGTAAATTTTTTTATTATTTTAACATACCAATAAAAAACGTAGTTAAAATTTTTAATTTTGAGCTTATTTTTTCTTTATGACCTTGACCTTTTTCTAAAATGTGATATAATACTAGGTAAGGAATTTACTATGCAATTAATAACTGACTTTATTAACAATTTACCCCAAAGGAATAATCTTGGGGAAAAAATAACCTTGGTAGGCGCTACTAAAACAGTTTCTTGCGATAAAATTGCGCAAGCTGTTAACTGTGGGCTTAACCATATTGGGGAAAACAAAGCGCAAGAGTTTACCGAAAAATACCCTAATTTTCCAAAAGCCACCTACCATTTTATTGGGCATTTACAAACAAATAAGGCAAAATATATTGTTGGTAAAGCGCACCTTATTCACTCGGTAGACAGTGTAAAGCTTGCAAAAGAAATTTCTAAAATAGCTAAAAAACAAAATATCACGCAAGAGGTCTTGCTGGAAGTAAACGTTGCAAAAGATGAAAGCAAGCACGGTTTTTTTGAAGAAGATATAGCCAGCGCTATTTTAGAAATTAAGCAATTAGAAAATATTTCCGTTGTTGGTTTAATGGCAGTATTACCTAATACTAAAAACAAAAATAAACTTGCCTCACTTTGCTTGCAAATGCGTAATCTATATGATATAATAAATAAGCAAGAAAAATGCTTTAAATACTTATCTATGGGTATGTCTGGCGATTATCAAATTGCCATAAATAACGGCTCCAACATGATAAGAATTGGCTCTCTTTTATTTGGAAAACGTGATTATTCTAAATAAAAAGTGGTGCTATAAGTCGATTATCTGCAATTTTAAATAATTTTTAACGGTGAAAAATATGTTCGATTTCTTTACAAAAAGCGACAAAAGCAAAAAGACAAATAAGTCTAACAATTCACAAAACAATAAAAACCAGCAAGCCCCAAAAGCTAGCCTTAACTTCAACCAGTCTGCAGGCGGAGCGCAAAATTCAGGTATAAAAATCTTCCAACCCAATTCTTTTGAAGACGTTGCAGACATTATTGATATTTTAACAATGGGCAAACCTGCCATTGTAAACTTAAAAGAATTAAAGGATTCTACCGCTCAAAGAGTGTTAGACATCATTTGCGGAGCAATTTACGCCCTTAAAGGCGGACTTTGCGAGCTTGAAACAAATATTTACGTTATCACTCCCGACGGAGTTGATGCATAAAACTACCCTATTTGTTTTACCGTTAAATTTATAAATACAATTAAAATAACGCACCCTAAGGCTTTTCACTTTACGGGTGCGTTTGTTTTTTATTTGCTTTTTATTTAAATCCAAAGTGCGGCTGCGCCAAAAGTTCCAGCGTCGTTTTTAAGTGATGCAATTAAAACCTTAACCTCTGGGCCTTTTGTGCCTGCGTATTTTTGCGCGTTAACAAGCTCGTATAAGGGTTTATCAATACCCGGTTGACGTGATACCCCACCGCCAATAATTAAAGCTTCCGGGCGGAAAATATTTGCAAGGTTAATTAAACCAAGTGATAACATTTTTATATAATTATCTACAACGGCTTTTGCACTTTGGTCTTTATCGGCATAGTCAAAGGGGGTTTTTCCGTTGACGTTATCGATGCCAACTTCCCACATTAAAGAGTTCTTATTAGCCATCATAGCGCGCTTAGTATCACGAATTAAAGCTGTTGCCGAAGAATATGCTTCAAAACATCCGTTTAAACCGCAAGTACAAGGCTCACCGCCAGCACAAATAACCATGTGTCCAATTTCTGCCCCAGCTGACTTTGTGCCTTCAAAAAGCTTATTATCTATAACTATTCCACCGCCAACGCCCGTTCCAAGCGTTACAAAAATACTGCTTGAAAACTTTTTGCCTGCGCCAAACGTTGCTTCACCTAATGCCGCAGCATTTGCATCATTAGTAATTTTTACAGGTAAACTTGTTTTATTTTTTACTAGGTCTGCAAGTGGAGTATAATTAAATCCTAAGTTGTTTGCAAAAATAACCACACCGCTTTCGCTATCTATCATACCGGGTGCGCCAATACCAATGCCCTTAATTTGTTCCTTTAAAACTTTTGCATCTTTTATTAGCATTTCGCAAAGGTTAGATATATTTTGGGCTACCTGCTGTTCGCCCTTATCTACCTCGGTTGGAATTTCGCCTTTAACAAGCATTTCGCCACTATCAGAAATAATGCCGCCTTTAATAAAAGTACCGCCTAAATCGATACCGATTTGTAAATTCTTCAAAAGTATAAACCGCCTTTATTATTAGATATTTTATATTTGTAATTATAACACTACTTTATATATTTTGCAAGTTTTTTATTTTACATTCTTTTATACGCTTAAATTTATTTTTAGTTGCAATTCCACCGCGCAAATGCTTTTCTTTAAAATTATTATTTAAAACTTCTTTCACCTGTAAATAAAGAGCTTCATCTATTACTTTTAATTTTTGATGTATATCTTTATGTACGCAAGATTTACTCACATCAAAAGCCTTTGCAGTTTTTCTTATAGTACTGTTATTTTCTAAAATATACCTACCTTCTAAAATAATTCTTTGCTGTAAAAAAATAAGCATAAACCCGTTTTCCTAAACAAGTTTATGCTTAAAAAGTGCCGTTTATGCGCTTATAGCCCTACTTTTTATAATTTTTTAAGTTTTTGTTCAGCTTTATCGTAAGCCAAGCAATAGAATAAAATTGCAAGAGCAGCAAGCACTATGGTAACCAATGCAAAGCCTAAATATACAGATATAATACTACCCAAAATTTGCACAGCCACAACGGGAACAACTGCAAACATACCAACAAAGGTAGCAATTGTTGCGCTTGCACCGCGCTTTACTATTTCAGCTGGATTGCTCCAGTCAAATGAATTGAATTTTAAGTTTATTGTAAGTCCTAGTGCAGTACCTAAAAGGGAATATAACGATATAATTATTATTGCAATAACAACGTCAAGCACGGTAACGTTAAGCGCTATACCAAACAAAATAACGCTTATAATGCCTGCCGGCAAAATAAGAATTAGGTTTAAAATAAATTTTGCATTTAACCACTCTTTTGCACTAATTGGCAAGCTTTTAATAAGCCATAAATTTTTACCCTCTAATGATACCGAAAATGAGGCATAGGTAGAAAGGCCTACAAAAAAGAATGGGA